>SSSX01000091.1 GCA_015657735.1 Zoogloeaceae bacterium | reverse complement strand
GGATCGGACAGGATCCAGTAGGCTTCCCTGACGGCCTTGATCTTGTTGTCGGCGTCGTCCTGGCCAAGGCCGTGGGTGCCGGACTGGTAATGCGCGATCAGCCGGCGCTGCGCGGCGTGGAGGTCGGCTTCGGTGGCGGTGGACGGCAGGCCGAAGAGGTCGTAAAGCGTGGTGCGGGTCTTCATTGCGGGCTACGGCGGCGGTGTGGCTCGATTCCGACGGATTATAGCGAGCCGCACCGGTTCCGCCCGAGCAAGCCGGTCAGGTTTCCCGCTGCGGGTCAG
Organism: Zoogloeaceae bacterium; assembly: GCA_015657735.1. GTDB lineage: Bacteria > Pseudomonadota > Gammaproteobacteria > Burkholderiales > Rhodocyclaceae > Zoogloea. The sequence goes on along the minus strand of SSSX01000091.1, from coordinate 7,805 downwards.
GGGCGCTTGAACTCGATGCGTCGGGCGTCGTCGACGGTGCCCAGGTAGAAGCTGCCGTCGGGGCCTTTGACGATGTACGAACACCAGCTTTCGGCCTCTTTCCGCCAGTCGATCTGGATGCAGTAGCGGCCCTCGTCGCTGACCCGCCAGGTGCCGGATGCCGATGCGTACGAGGCGCCGGTGGCGCTCCCGTACTTCTTGTTGTCGCTCGAGGCGACGAAGGTGCCGTCGGCCTCGTTCTTCCAGCGGCGCAGGCTGCCGGCCCGGCTGACGTGGGTGACTTCGGTGCCGGGCAGGAAGGCGGCCAGCTCGTCGCGGCTCAGCCGCGCCGGGGCGTCGTCGGCGTGCAGGCCGGTGCTGGCGAGCGCGCCGCAGGCGGCAAGAATCGAAAACGCGAATCTGCGTGTGCTGTTCATCTGTGCCTCCTTCAAGAAAACGGCCGACCCGCTTCGACTATAGACCGTTCCCGTGGCGCGGGCTGCGGCGCCGGTGCCGGTTACAGGTAGCCCAGGTGGCGCGGCAGCCACAGCGCGAGGTCGGGCACGAAGGTGACGAGGAACATCGTGCCGGCCATCGCCGCGACCATCCACAGCACCCACGGCACCGTCGACTCCATCGTCACGTCGGCCATGCGGCAGGTGACCATCAGGTTCACCCCCAGCGGCGGGTGGAACTGGCCGAGCGCCATGTTCATCGTGATGATCACGCCGAACCACACCAGATCCCAGTTGAAGTGCTGGGCGATCGGCACCAGCAGCGGCAGGAAGATGAAGTAGATCGAGATCGCGTCGAGGAACATGCCGGCGATCAGCAGCAACAGCTGGATCGACAGCAGCATCGGGATTTCCGCCAGCCCGGTGCCGAGCAGCGCGGCGGCCAGATGGTCGAAGGTGCCCAGGGTGTTGCTGGCCCACGCGAAGACGCTGGCCAGCGCGACGACGGTGAGGATCACCGAGGAGATTTCGGCCGACTCGACGAGCACGCCATACACATCCTTCCACGACAGGCTGCGGTAGATCAGCATGCCCACCACGAGGCCGTAGAACACCGCCACCACGGCCGCCTCGGTGGGGGTGAACACGCCGCTGCGCATGCCGCCGAGGATGATCACCGGCGCCGCCAGCCCCCAGCCGGCTTCCTTCAGGCTCTGCCAGAACGGCGGGCGGGCGTCGTCGACGCCGGCCTCGAAGCCGTGCCGCACCGACAGCCCCCAGGCCACCAGGATCAGCGTCAGTCCGGACAGGATGCCGGGGATCATGCCCGCCGCGAACAGCGCCGGCACCGAGGCCTGCGGCACCAGCAGGCTGTAGATCACGAAGGCGATCGACGGCGGAATCAGGATGTCGGTCGAGCCCGCCGCGGCGATCACGCCGGCGGTGAAGGAACGCGGATAGCCGGCCTTGAGCATCGACGGCAGCATCACCGCACCGACCGCGGCCGAATCGGCCGGCCCCGAGCCGGAGATGCCGCCGAGGATCATCGCCACCAGGATCGCCACGATGGCCAGGCTGCCGCGCCGCTGGCCGACCAGCGCCGAGGCGAAGCGCACGATGGTCGCCGCCACGCCGGCCCGTTCGAAGATCAGGCCGGCGATCACGAACACTGGAATCGCCATCAGCGGATATTTGGCGATGCCGGTGTAGACGTTGGTCGGCAGCGACAGCATGCCCAGATCGGCGGCGCCGACCACCGCCGCACCGGCCAGCCCCATCGCCACCGCCAGCGGCACGCCGGACAGCATCAGCGCCGCGAACAAGCCGAACAGCAGCCAGTCCATCAGTCGGCCCTCCGCAGCAGCAGCGCGACGAGGCGCAGCACGATGAGGATCGACAGCAGCGGCAGCCACACGGTGTACCACCACTGGGGCACGCCGAGGGACGGCGAGGTGACCTCGAAGCGGTAGTCGTCCCAGGCCATCCGCACGCCGTACCAGGCCAGCAGTCCGAACATGGCCAGCGAGCACAGCTCGGCGAAGCGCCGCGCCGCCGACTTGAAGGCCGGCCGGCGGTCGATGAAGAAGGTGATGGCGATGTGGTGCCGGCTGGCGAAGGCATGCGAAGCGCCGACCAGGGTCATCACCACCAGCAGCGCCACCGAGATTTCCTCGGTGAAGGCGAACGAGATGTCGGTGAAATAGCGCACCAGCACGTTGGCCATGGTCAGCAGGCACAGCACGCCCATCGAGGCGGCCATCAGGACGCGCTCGACGGCGCCGAGGCTGAACGTGCCGCCGGAAGCGGTCTTGTCGGGTTCGGACATGAAGCAGGTCGATCAGAAGTTGCGGGCCGGCGCGCCGGCCCGGATGGAGGGCGGACAGTCTGGCCTGAGGCCCGCTGTGGGGGCGAATTCATTCGCCCCCACGTGCCCCCGCGTCAGCGCTTGGCGATGGCGGCTTCGGCCTTTTGCACCAGCCCGGCGCCGATGCTCTTCGACCATTTGTCGTACACCGGGCGGGTCGCCTGCACGAACACCGCGCGCTGCTCCGGCGACAGGCGGGTGACGCCGACGCCGGCCGCCTCGATCTGTTTGAGCACCGTGTTGTCGGTGCCGGCGATGCCCTTGCGCGCCTTGTCGACGTTCTCGCGGCCGGCCTGCAGCGCGGCCTGGCGGACGGCTTCCCGGTCGGCCGCCGTCCAGCTGTTCCAGACCTGCTTGTTCACGACGAAGATCAGCGGATCGGCGACGTAGTGCCACAGCGTGAGGTGCTTCTGGCCGACCGTCGGCAGCTTGGCGCCGACGAACACCGACAGCGGGTTTTCCTGCCCGTCGACGGCGCCCGAGGCCAGCGCCGGCTGCGCGTCGGCCCAGCTCATCTGGGTCGGGTTGGCGCCCAGCGCGGTGAAGGTTTCGTTGTACAGCGGCGAGCCGACGACGCGGAACTTCATGCCCTTCATGTCGGCCGGAGAGGCGATCGGCCGCTTCGAGTTGGACATCTCGCGGAAACCGTTCTCGCCCCACGCCAGCGGCACCACATCGCGCTGCTCGAGCACCGCGAACAGATCCCGGCCGACCTCGCCCTGGGTCAGCGCGTCGAGCGCCTTGTAGTCGGGCATCAGGAAGGGCAGCGAGAACAGGTTCAGCTCCTTGACCTGCGGCGACCAGTTGATCGTCGAGCCGATCGACATGTCGATGACGCCCTGGCGGATCGCCGTGAATTCCCGCGTCTGGTCGCCGCCGACCAGCGAGTTGCCGGAATACAGCTTGATGTTGATGCGGCCCTGGGTCTTTTCCTTCACCAGTTCGATCCAGCGCTCGCCGGCCTGCCCCCACGGGAACGCCGTGCCCAGTGTCGTCGACAGCCGGTATTCGGCACGGTAGGCGGGCGTCTCGGCGTGCCCCGCGCCGCTCGCCAGCGCGCACAGCGCCGCGGCGGCGGCCATGAAGGTTCTGCGTTGCATGGATCGACTCCTCGAGATCAAAGGAGCTGGATTATCGGGGGGCGCCGGGACGCGGGCAAGCGCCCCCGGAGCGCCCGGCGGCCGCTCAGCCGCGGTAGTAGCGCTGCGCCACGAACGGCATGCCGGTCACCTCGACCGGCACCGGCTTGCCGCGGACGATGGCCGACAGCGGCGTGCCCGGTTTGGCCAGCGCGGTTTCGACGTAGCCCATCGCCACCGGCGCTTCGAGCGTCGGGCCGAAGCCGCCGCTGGTGACGACGCCGACCTTGCGTCCGGCGGCGTCCACCAGTTCGGCGCCCTCGCGCACCGGCACGCGCGCCTGCGGGCGCAGGCCGACGCGCTTGCGCGCGACGCCGCCGGCGATGTGGCCGAGGATCACGGCGGCGCCCGGATAGCCGCCGGGGCGGGCGCCGTCGGCGCGGCGCGGCTTCGACAGCGCCCACAGCAGGCTGCTCTCGACCGGCGAGGTGTTCACGTCGAGGTCGTGGCCGTAGAGGCACAGGCCGGCTTCGAGGCGCAGCGAATCGCGGGCGCCGAGGCCGATCGGCGCGACTTCGGGGTGGCTCAGCAGCTCGCGGGCGAGGGCGTCGGCCTTGTCGGCCGGCACCGAAATCTCGAAGCCGTCCTCGCCGGTGTAGCCCGAGCGGCTGATGTAGCACTCGGCGCCGGCCAGCGTCACGGTGGCGGTGGTCATGAACACCATCTTCGCGGTCTCGGGCGCCAGGCGCGCCATCACCGCGCCGGCGGCCGGGCCCTGCAGCGCCAGCAGCGCGCGGTCGTCGAGCACCCGGACCTCGCAGCGGCCGGACAGGTGCTGCCGCATGTGGGCGATGTCCTGCGCCTTGCAGGCGGCGTTGACGACGACGAACAGGCGGTCGCCGAAGTTGGCCACCATCAGGTCGTCCATCACGCCGCCAGTGTCGTTGGTGAACAGCGCGTAGCGCTGCATGCCCAGCGGCAGATCGACGATGTCGACCGGCACCAGGGTTTCGAGGGCCGCCGCCGCGTTGGGACCGATCAGGAACACCTGGCCCATGTGCGAGACGTCGAACAGGCCGGCCTGGCTGCGGGTGTGGGTGTGTTCCTTGATGATCCCGGTCGGGTACTGCACCGGCATCGCGTAGCCGGCGAAGGGCACCATCCTCGCGCCGAGGGAGACGTGCAGGTCGTACAGCGGGGTGTGCAGCAGGGGCGCTTCGGAGGGGGTGTCGCTCATGGTGGTTCCTTTGTCGTTCGTGGGCCCGCGCTCAGCACTCGATGACGTTAACGGCGAGGCCGCCGCGGGCGGTTTCCTTGTACTTCAGCTTCATGTCGGCGCCGGTGTCGCGCATGGTCTTGATGACCTTGTCGAGCGACACGAAGTGCCGGCCGTCGCCGCGCAGGGCCATGCGCGCGGCGTTGATGGCCTTGATCGCGCCCATCGCGTTGCGCTCGATGCACGGCACCTGGACCAGTCCGCCGACCGGGTCGCAGGTCAGCCCGAGATTGTGCTCCATGCCGATCTCGGCGGCATTCTCGACCTGTTCCGGCGTTCCGCCCAGCACTTCGGCGAGGCCGCCGGCGGCCATCGAGCAGGCCACGCCGACTTCGCCCTGGCAGCCGACTTCGGCGCCCGAGATCGAGGCGTTCTCCTTGTAGAGAATGCCGATCGCCGCCGCGGTGAGCAGGAAGCGGACGACGCCTTCGTCACTGGCGCCGGGGCAGAAGCGCGCATAGTAATGCAGCACGGCCGGCACGATGCCGGCGGCGCCGTTGGTGGGGGCGGTGACGACCCGGCCGCCGCTGGCGTTCTCCTCATTGACCGCCAGCGCGTAGAGATCGACCCAGTCCATCACCGTCAGCGGATCGCGCATGCCGGCCTCGGGCTGGCTCGACAGCTTGCGATACAGCGCGGCGGCGCGGCGGCGCACGTGCAGCCCGCCCGGCATCACCCCTTCGTGCGCGCAGCCGCGGCGCACGCAGTCCTGCATCACCTCCCACAGCCCGAGCAGGCCGGCCCGGGTGTCCGCGTCGCTGCGCCAGGCGCGCTCGTTCTCGAGCATCAGCTGGCTGATCGGCAGCTGCTGCTCGCGGCAGCGCGCCAGCAGCGCGTCGGCGCTGTGGAAGGGATGGGCCAGCGGGGTGGTGTCGGGCACGATGCGGTCGGCGCCGGCGGCCGCCTCGTCCACCACGAAACCGCCGCCGACCGAGTAATAGACCTTGTTGACCAGCGTTGCGCCGCTGGCGTCGAAAGCCGTCAGGCGCATTCCGTTGGGGTGGAACGGCAGCGATTGGCGGCGGTGCAGGATCAGATGCTCGCTCTCGACGAAGGCCACCGGATGCACGCCCGCGAGGCGGACGCACCGCTCGCCGCGGATCCGCGCCAGCTTGCCGGCGATATGCTCCGGATCGATCCGCTCGGGCGCCTCGCCTTCCAGCCCGAGCAGCACCGCCTTGTCGCTGCCGTGCCCCTTGCCGGTGGCGCCGAGCGAGCCGTACAGCTCGGCCTTGACGGCCGCGACGCGGGCCAGCAGCCCGCTTTCCTGCAGCCCGCTGACGAAGACCAGCGCCGCCCGCATCGGCCCCACGGTGTGCGAGGACGACGGGCCGATGCCGACCCGGAACAGATCGAAGACGCTGATGGCCATGCGCGGCGGCTCGGCTTCAGCGTCCGCGCGCAGGCGTGGCGCCGGCCGGGCGCCGCTGCGGGGGACGGGGGGTGAAGTCGGGCGTGCGCATGCGCTCTCCTTGTCTCGTCGATGCGTGTCGGGACGGTTCGGTCAGCACCCCAGCGCGATCCGCTGGTCCACGTAAACCCGCCGGCGCGCGGTGAGCTGTTCGGCGCTGGCCGGCGACTGGGGGTTGAGCAGCGCGGCGTCGATGCCCTGGATCACTTCGCGCAGCTCGGCGCACAGCGCGGCCTTGCCGGCCGGGTCGGCGGTGGCGTGCACCTCGAGGCGCTCCGGGCCGGCCGGGGCGACGGCGGGGGGCCGCGCCGGCGGCTGCGGCGGCTGGTGCGGGAAGGGGCCTTCGGACGGCGGCGTGGCCTCCCAGCCGGGCAGGCGGTAGTGGTCGGACCAGTAGGCGACGCCGGCCGCCAGGGCCACGGCGGCGAGCAGCACGGAGCCTTCCTTCACGATCGGGTCTCGTTCGGCATGGCCGGCAATTTATCACCCGATCCGGGCGGCCGGCGGCGCGCCGTGCGACGGTCCGTCGTGCCGCCCTTGACCGCGCTCAAGGTGCACCGCCGGCGCTTGGGCCACTCTGGCAATGCCGCCACGGCCTTCCTCCATTCCCGCCGAGAGACCCCATGACCGAGATTCCCGCCCCCGTGATTGTCGATGCCCGCGGCCTGATGCCGCCCGAGCCGATGAACCTGACCCTCGAAGCCCTCGACACGCTGGCGCCGGATGGCGAGCTGATCCTGATGCTGTACCGCGAGCCGGGGCCGCTGTACGACATCCTGCGGCGCAACGGCTTCACTCATCGTACCGAGATGACCGCCGACGGCGAATTCCATATCCACATCCGTCACGCGCCAGCGGCCTGAGCGGCCGGCCGTTCAGTCGTGTTCGGCCAGCTTCGCCGCATCGAGAATCACGATATGTTTGCCCTGCACCGAGATCAGGCCCGAGTCCGACAGTTCGTGGAAGATCCGCGACAGGGTTTCCGGCGTCAGGCTGAGGCGCGAGGCGATGACCTGCTTGCTGGTCGGCAGCTCGATCTCGTGGCGGCCGCCCGCTGCGCACGGCGCGCTGTCGGCCAGTTGCAGCAGATAGCCGATGACGCGCTGGGTGGACGAGCGCAGCGCGTAGGATTCGACGTCGCGGACCATCGAGTGCAGGCGGATCGACATGCCGGCCAGCAGCTTGCGGGCGAAGCGCGGGTCCTGCTCGATCTGGCCGAACACCGCGCTCGAGCCGATGTGCAGCAGCAGCGTGTCGGCGAGGGCCTCGCCGAGCACCGGGTAGGGCTGGTCGAGGAACATCACGGCCTCGCCGAAGCTCTGCAGCGGCCCGAGGATTTCGACGACCTTCTCGTTGCCCTGGGCCGACGTGAAGGCCAGCTTGACCTGCCCCCAGACGATCAGGAAGAAGCCCTTCGGCTGCTCGCCCCGCTGGAACAGCCGCTCGCCTTTCTGCAGGCGCCGTTCGCGGGTGGCGGCGGCCATGTGGGCCAGATCCTCCGGCGACAGTGCGCCGAACAGGGGCATGCGGCTCAGCAGGCCGGGGATGTCGATCTTGTCGGTGCTCATGGTGCGGACTTTCAGTGCGGGCGGGGTGGCAGCCGGGGATTTTAACCCGCCGGCGTCCTCCGCAGTCTTTCAGGAAACCCTGTTTAAATCATGGAAAAGCCGATCCAGCTCAAGTCGCCGTCCCGCCCGCTCGCCGCGCCGCCCGCCGACCCGTCGCCACCGGTCGCCGGCGG
>SSSX01000645.1 GCA_015657735.1 Zoogloeaceae bacterium | reverse complement strand
GCTGAATGGTATTGATATCTCGGCCAACGTTTACACCCCCGCCAACTACGACCCCGGCAGGAAATATCCGGCGATTGTAATTGCCCACCCAAATGGTGGTGTGAAGGAGCAGGTCGCCGGTTTGTATGCCCAGCGTCTGGCCGAGCAAGGCTATATCACCATCGCGGCCGATGCGGCCTATCAGGGCGCCAGCGGCGGCCTGCCGCGCAATGTGGACAAGCCGTCCCATCGCATTGAAGACATTCACGGCATGGCGGATTTCATCAGCCAGTATGGCGGCGTCGATACCGCTCGCCTTGGCTTGCTCGGTCTGTGCGGAGGCGGGGGGTATTCATTGAAGGCCGCACAAACGGACAAGCGTTTCAAATCCATTGCAACCTTGAGCATGTTCAATTCAGGTCTGGTGCGGCGCAATGGTTACATGGATTCGCAGCGGGCGACGCTACAGCAGCGCCTGAAACAGGCTTCCGACGCCCGAGCGCAGGAAGCCGCCGGCGGCCCGATCCTCTATGCCGCCGACGCCGTGCTGAGCGACGCGCAGATCGCCCAATTGCCGTTCGACCTGTATCGCCAGGGCTTCGAGTATTACTGGAAGACGCACGCCCATCCGAATTCGACTTTCCGGTACACGATGAGCAGCCTGCTCGAACTGATGAATTTCGATGCGGCCAGCAATATGGATTTGATCAACCAGCCCTTGCTGATGATTGCCGGCAGCAAAGCGGATTCGCTGTATATGACGCAGAGTGCATTCAAGGAAGCAGTCAATGCGACGGACAAGGAGCTGTTTCTGATCGACGGTGCGACCCACATCGAAACCTATTGGAAACCGGCCTATGTGAATCAGGCCGTCGAAAGGCTGACGCAGTTTTACGGCAGAACGCTTTGAGGTGACGGCGCCGGGAAATGAATTGCGGCTGCCGCGCCACTGCGGTTGCAGGCTGCGTTCGACGCGGGCCGCTCTTGATGCCGTTTTCCGGGGTTTGGCGTGAGCCGGCGCGTGAGGGTGTTCCTCGTCCCCGCCAGGACAAACGGGTTCTTGACGTCTTCGGTCCGACTGATTTGCGGCCATTCCGGCCGTTGGACTGCCGGCGCAGCCCGGTCGGGGAACGCATCGATTAGCTGACCACAGGAACCCGGCGCCTGGGTTGGTGTGTGAATCTGGTCATTGTAGTGAAGGGAACGAGTATGTAACCATTACCAAAATTTGCAAATCTGACAGAGTGTCGATAATGGATTGCGCGAAGAGTGCAGAAACGGAGGAGGGCCTTCTCCAGACGAAGGGCGTCGCTCCGATTTCGATTTTCTTGGTGGCATTCCTCTATGTATTGCTGGGCGGCTTGGGCCTGGCGCTCGCCATCCCACCCGGCTACGCCAGTCCGGTGTTCCCGGCCGCCGGCTTCGGCCTCGCCGTTGTGCTGCTCCATGGCCGCGGCAAATTGCCCGGTGTGTGGCTTGGCTCGCTGATCCTGAACATCGGCGTCGCGCTGATTCACGGCAGCCTGTCGGCCGTCACCGTATTCGTTGCGCTGGGCATCGCCGTCGGCGCGATGCTGCAAGCCTGGGTGGGCCATGTACTGGTGCGACGCTGGCTGGCGGACACATGGCAAAGCCTCGAACGGGAGCGCGACCTGCTGCTGCTGCTCCTGCTCGGCGGGCCGTTCGCCTGCCTGGTTTCCGCTTCAGTCGGAGTAGGCACGCTGGTAGGTGCGGGGGTCGTACCTGCCGGGGCCGCCGGCTATGCCTGGTGGAACTGGTTCGTCGGCGATACGCTGGGTGTGCTGCTGGCGGCGCCGCTGGCCCTCGGCCTGTTGCAACGTCACGATCCTGTCTGGCTGACCCGCCTCAAGACCATCGCCCTGCCCATCGTCGGGGTAACCGCGATGGCCGCTGCCGCTTTCCTGGGCGCGGCGCGCTGGGAGGCGGCGAGCCAGCGGGACAAGCTCGAGGAGCAGGGC
>SSSX01000644.1 GCA_015657735.1 Zoogloeaceae bacterium | reverse complement strand
CGAGACGATCTATTTCTTCGATCCGTCGGGCAACCGCAACGAAGTCTTCGCCGGCGGCTACATCTACTATCCGGACAAGCCGCCCATCACCTGGTACGACGAATCGCTCGGACCGGCGATCTTCTACCACGATCGCAAACTGAACGAAGCCTTCCTGTCGGTGTTCACCTGATAACAGGCAACCGCGCACCGATCACCGGTGCGCGTTTTTTTTGATTCCGAAGCGGCTCCTAAAAAATATCGAGATTTCTTAATATTTTCGCGAAATCGCGTTATGCTTGCGTCCGTGATTTGTTCACGAAGCACACATTAAGAAAGTCTTCCTGAGCCGGTGTTGATCCGAAGCGCCTGGAGCGGCGTTGGGTGGTGGGACACCATAACAAGAGAGTACGACATGAAAGAGATCAAGAATTTCATCAACGGCGAGTACGTCACCAACGCCAGCGGCAAGACCTACGAGAAACGCAACCCGGTCGACAACTCGCTGATCGGCATGGTGTATGAAGCGGGCCAGCCGGAAGTCGATGCGGCGGTAGCCGCCGCCAAGGCCGCGCTCAAAGGCCCGTGGGGCAAGCTCTCGGTGGTCGAACGGTGCGCCATCCTCGATGCCATCGTGGCCGAGATCAACCACCGCTTCGACGACTTCCTGCAGGCCGAGATCGCCGACACCGGCAAGCCGCACCACCTCGCCTCCCACGTCGACATTCCGCGCGGCGCCGCCAACTTCAAGATCTTCACCGACACCATCAAGAACGCCTCCACCGAGTCGTTCGAAATGCGCACCCCCGACGGCAAGACCGCCCGCAGCTACGGCGTGCGCACCCCGCGCGGGGTCATCGCCATCATCTGCCCGTGGAACCTCCCGCTGCTGCTGATGACCTGGAAGTGCGGCCCGGCCCTCGCCTGCGGCAACACCGTCGTCGTCAAGCCCTCCGAAGACACCCCCAGCACCGCCACGCTGCTGGGCGAAGTCATGAACAAGGTCGGCGTGCCCCCCGGCGTCTATAACGTCGTCAATGGCTTCGGCGTCAACTCCGCCGGCTCCTTCCTCACCGCCCACCCCGACGTGAACGGCATCACCTTCACCGGCGAGACGCGCACCGGCACCGCCATCATGCAGGCCGGCGCCGTCGGCATCCGCCCGGTCTCGCTCGAACTGGGCGGCAAGAACGCCGCCCTCGTGTTCGCCGACTGCGACTTCGACAACGCCGTGGCCACCGTCACCCGCTCCTGCTTCGAGAACGCCGGCCAGGTGTGCCTGGGCACCGAGCGCGTCTATGTGCAGCGCCCGCTCTTCGACAAGTTCGTCGCCGCCCTCAAGGAGAAGGCCGAACAGATGAAACCCGGCCGCCCCTTCGACGCCGACACCAAGATCGGCCCGCTGGTGAGCAAGAAGCACCAGGCCAAGGTCCTCGGCATGTACGCCAAGGCCAAGGAAGAAGGCGCCAACATCGTCTTCGGCGGCGGCATCCCCGACATGCCCGACGAACTCAAGGACGGCTGCTGGGTCCAGCCCACCATCTGGACCGGCCTGCCCGAGACCGCCACCGTCGTCACCGAAGAGATCTTCGGACCGTGCTGCCACATCCAGCCCTTCGACACCGAGGACGAAGTGGTCAACATGGTGAACAACAACCGCTACGGCCTCGCCACCTCCATCCACACCCAGGACATCGGCCGCGCCATGCGCCTGGCCGGCGAGATCGAAGTCGGCCTGTGCTGGATCAACAGCTGGTTCCTGCGCGACCTGCGCACCCCCTTCGGCGGCTCCAAGCAATCCGGCATCGGCCGCGAGGGCGGGCTGCACTCGCTCGAGTTCTACACCGAACTGCGCAACGTGATGGTCAAGTACTGAGCGTCCTGGCGCGCCCGCCGCGCGGCGCGCGCCGGCTCACCGACACCCCGCATCGACCCCTCATCGACCCCCTTTCCTGAGGCTTCCCATGGATACATCCCAGATTCAAAAGTACGGCGACGAGCTGTACAACGCGCTGATCACCCGCACCGCGATCGACCCGCTCACCGACCGCGAACCGGCGATCACCATCGAAGACGCCTACCAGATCCAGCTGCGCATGATCCAGCGCCGCGTCGAGGCCGGCGAGACCATCATCGGCAAGAAGATCGGCGTCACCAGCAAGGTCGTCATGGACATGCTCAAGGTCAACCAGCCCGACTTCGGCATGATGACCTCCGGCATGGTCTTCAACGAAGGCGAAGCCATCGTCGCCAGCTCCATGATCGCCCCGCGCGCCGAGGCCGAAGTCGCCTTCGTGCTCAAGCGCGACCTGATGGGCCCCGGCGTCACCGCCGCCGACGTGCTGCGCGCCACCGACTGCGTGGTGCCCTGCTTCGAGATCGTCGATTCGCGCATCAAGGACTGGAAGATCAAGATCCAGGACACCGTCGCCGACAACGCCTCGTGCGGCGTGCTGACCCTGGGCGGCACGCGCCGGAGCCCGCGCGACCTCGACCTGGCGCTGGCCGGCATGGTCCTCGAGAAGAACGGCGAAGTCATCAGCACCTCCACCGGCGCCGCCGTGCAGGGCTCCCCGGTCAATGCCGTGGCCTGGCTCGCCAACACCCTGGGGCGCCTGGGCATTGGCCTCAAGGCCGGCGAAGTGATCCTCTCCGGCTCCCAGTCGCCCCTCGTCCCGGTCAAGGCCGGCGACAGCCTCGTGTGTTCCGTCGGTGGCCTGGGCGGCACCTCGGTGCGCTTCATCTGATCCTTCCGCATTCGGGAAACCCCACACCATGAACCTCGACAACGCCACCATCCTCAAGCTCGCCGAACACCTCGAGAACGCCGAACTGCAGGCCCACGACGTCACCAAGATCACCAACGACTACCCGGACATGGACTGGGATGACGCCTACGCCATCCAGGACGAGATCCGCCGTCGCAAGGAAGCCCGCGGCAACAAGATCGCCGGCCTCAAGTGCGGCCTCACCTCCTTTGCCAAGATGAAGCAGATGGGCGTCGAGACCCCCGTCTTCGGCTTCGTCGCCGACTACATGTCGCGCCCCGACGGCGGCGAGATCAAGCACGCCGAACTGATCCACCCCAAGGTCGAGGCCGAGATCTGCATCGTCACCAAGGCCCCGCTCAAGGGCCCCGGCTGCCACGTCGCCGCCGTGATGGCCGCCACCGACTTCGTCATCCCGGCCGTCGAGGTGATCGACTCGCGCTACCGTGACTTCAAGTTCGACCTCAAGAGCGTGATCGCCGACAACACCTCCTCGTCGCGCTTCGTGATCGGCGGCACCATGCGCAATCTCGACGAGCTCGACCTGCGCACCCTCGGCGTGGTCCTCGAGATCAACGGCGAGATCCGCACCATGGCCGCCGGCGCCGCCGTGCTCGGCCACCCGCTGGCCGCCGTGGCGATGCTCGCCAACCACCTGGGCGCGCGCGGCCAGGAGATCCCGGCCGGCACCTTCATCATGACCGGCGGCGTCACCGAGGCGATCACCGTCAATGCCGGCGACAACGTCAACGTGCGCTTCCAGGATCTGGGCTCCGTCTCGATGCGCTTCGTCTAAGCGCAGCGGCGGCCGGCTCCCTTGCCGCCGGCCGCCGCGCTGCGCCCGCTTCAGACTCCGGTCCGCCTTGCCGCGGCCGGCGATCGCGCCGCCCCGTCACGGGGCCGACCCACCAGAGGACATAAGAATGTCATCCAAACAGGACAGCACCAACCAATTCACCCAGGAGACGGGTGAAATCCATACCGGCGGCATCGATGCGCTGGTGCGCCTGACCCTCGACCAGGTACGCACCGACGCCCGCCGCGGTCTCAAGACCGGCATGTTCGTCTCCGGCTACCGCGGCTCCCCGGTCGGCATGCTCGATGCGGCCCTGCTCAAGCAGCAAAAGACCCTGCTCGCCCACCACATCCACTTCGTCGACGGCCTCAACGAAGACCTCGCCGCCACCGCCGTGTGGGGCACCCAGATGATGCACACCGTCGGCCGCCAGAAGCTCGATGGCGTCACCGGCATGTGGTACGGCAAGGCCCCCGGCGTCGACCGCTCGGGCGATGCCCTGAAGCATGCCAACTACACCGGCATCGGCAAGAACGGCGGCGTGCTGGCCATCGTCGGCGACGACCCGAGCTGCAAGAGCTCGTCCCTCGCCAGCCAGTCCGAGCCGATGCTGTTCCACGTCGGCATGCCCTCGCTGTACCCGGGCAACGTCCAGGAGATCCTCGACCTCGGTCTGCACGGCTACAACATGTCGCGCCTGTCGGGGCTGTGGGTCGGCATGAAGATCGTCACCAACGTGGCCGACGGCACCGGCACCGCCAACGTCGATCCGGCGCGCCTCACCTTCGTCACCCCCGATCTGACCTTCGACGGCCAGCTGTTCACCCCGCGCATGAACCTGGGCATGAACGTGCGCGCCGAGGCCCTCGAGATGGAGCAGTCGCTCTACACCCGGCGCCTCGAGGTGGCCAAGCGCTACGCCCGCGAGAACAACCTCAACAACGTCGTCTTCAAGAACCCCGATGCCTGGCTGGGCATCATGACCGCCGGCAAGACCTACAACGATCTGATGCAGGCCTTCCTCGAGATGGGGCTCGATGCCGAGGCGCTGCGCCGTTACGGGATTCGCGTGCTCAAGATGGGCATGCTGTTCCCGATGGAGCCGACCATCGTGCGCGAGTTCGCCGAGGGGCTCGAGGAGATCTTCGTCATCGAGGAGAAGCGCCCCTTCCTCGAGATGTTCGCCAAGCAGGTGCTGTACGGGCGCGCCAACGCGCCGCGCATCGTCGGCAAGTTCGACGAGGAAGACAAGGAGCTGCTGCCCCACTACGGCGAGTTCGAGTCGGACGTGATCATCCGCGCGCTGCTCAAGCGCCTGTCGCGCAAGACGCGCATCGAGTCGGCCGAGGCCTGGCTCAAGCGCCTCGACGAGATCCATGTGCGCGTCAAGCTGCCCACCGCCGGGCGCACCGCCTGGTTCTGCTCGGGCTGCCCGCACAACAGTTCGACCGTCGCCCCCGAGGGCAGCGTGGTGTCGGCCGGCATCGGCTGCCACACGATGGCCATGTGGATGGACCGGAACGTCGTGATGGGCACCCACATGGGCGCCGAGGGCGCCCAGTGGATCGGCATGGCCCCCTTCACCGACACCCCGCACATCTTCCAGAACATGGGCGATGGCACCTACGCCCACTCGGGCAGCCTGGCGATCCGCTACGCGGCCTCGACCGGGGTCAACATCACCTTCAAGCTGCTCAGGAACTCGCACACGTCGATGACCGGCGGTCAGGCGATCCAGGGCGCCCATCCGGTGGTCGACATGGTCTCGGACCTGCTCGCCAATGGCGTCCGGAAGGTCATCGTGACCACCGACGATCTGTCGCTGTACTCGGGTGTGACCCTGCCGGGGCATACCGAGGTGTGGCATCGCGACCGGCTCGACGAGGCCCAGCAGGATCTGGCCGCCACGCCGGGCACCACGGTGCTGCTGCACGACCAGGAGTGCGCCGCCGAGCTGCGCCGGGCCCGAAGCCGCGGCAAGGCCGAGGAGCCGGTCGAGGTGACGATCATCAACGAGCGCGTCTGCGAGGGCTGCGGCGACTGCGGCGAGAAGTCCAACTGCATGAGCGTGGAGCCGGTGCAGACCGAGTTCGGCCGCAAGACGCGCATCCACCAGAGTTCGTGCAACAAGGATTTCTCCTGCGTGAAGGGCTTCTGTCCGTCGTTCCTGACGGTGACGCCGAACCCGGAGCCGGCTGGCGACGGGGCGCCGAAGAAGAAAAAGAAGGGTCGCATCCCGGCGCTCGAGCGTGAGCTGCCCCAGCCGGCCAACAAGATCGACGACACCATCGGGGTCGGCATCCACGTGATGGGCATCGGCGGCACCGGTTCGGTGACCGTGGTGGCGACGCTGGCCAACGCGGCGCGCCTCGAGGGCAAGCATGTGATCGGTCTGGATCAGACCGGCCTGGCGCAAAAGGGCGGCGCGGTGATCTCGGACATCAAGATCACCCATCTGCCCTTCCAGGGGGCGAACAAGATCTCCGACGGCCGCGCCGATCTGTATCTGGGCTTCGACATCCTGAACGCGACCGATCCGAAGAATCTGGACAAGTGCAGCCCCAACCGCACCATCGCGGTGGTGTCGACGACCCAGACGCCGACCGGCCAGATGGTGTCCGACCGCAAGGTGTTCTTCCCGAACACCGGCAATCTGACGGCCGGCATCGACCGCGTGACGCGCAAGGACGACAACGTGTTCCTGGACGGCCAGGCGATGGCCGAGGGCTTGTTCGGCGATGCGATGGCGACCAACAACTTCATGGTCGGCGTGGCGTACCAGGCGGGCACGCTGCCGCTCAAGGCGGAGTCGATCGAGCAGGCGATCCGCAATTCGGGGGTCGGGGTCGAGCAGAGTCTGGCGGCCTTCCGCTGGGGTCGCATGGTGGTGGTCGACCGGGCCTTTGTCGAGGCGGAGATCGCGCGTCAGAAGGGTGCGGCGGTGGTCACGCTGCAGCAGGCGCCGCAGCTGGGCGCGGCGGCGCGGGCGATCGTCGAGGCGGTCGGTGCCCAGGGCGAGGTGCGCCGTTTGCTGGAGGTGCGCGTGCCCGATCTGATCGACTATCAGGACGAGGCGTACGCCAAGCGTTACGCCGAGGTGATCAAGCGGGTGGTGGCGGCCGAGCAGAAGGTGTTGCCGGGCAGCCAGCTGTCCGAGGCGGCGGCCCGCTATCTGTACAAGCTGATGGCGTACAAGGATGAGTTCGAGGTGGCCCGTCTGCATACCGATCCGGCGTTCCTGGCGCAGCTCGATGCGCAGTTCAAGAACGGCTACACGGTGAAGTACAACCTGGCCCCGCCGCTGCTCGCCGAGCGCGATCCGCAGACCGGGCATCTGCAGAAGAAGGAGTTCGGGCCGTGGATGTTCAAGGCCTTCAAGTTCCTGGCCGGCTTCAAGAAGTACCGCGGTTCGGCGCTCGATGTGTTCGGCAAGACCGAGGAGCGTCATCAGGAGCGCCAGGCGATCGAGGATTACATCCGGACCCTCGACGAGATCATCGCCAAGCTGTCGACGGCCAACCATGCCGCCGCGGTGGCGCTGGCCAGCGTCCCCGACGAGATCCGTGGCTACGGGCATGTGAAGGAGAAGAACGTGGCCGCCGCCAGGGCGCTCCACGAGACCCGTCTGCACGCCTTCCGCAATCCCCAGGCCGTCAAGCTCTCCGCCTGAGACTCCTCCAACCCTGACCAAAACCCCGCGGGCCCTCACCAGCTATGGTGCAGGGCCCGCGGGGCGTTAACCACCGGAGCGACAGCCACGACCAAGCAAACAGCATGCCAAAATGGAAGATGCACGCCGCACTTGATGACAGCGACAAGTCGCGTTAAATTCCTAACAACTGGATACAAGATCGATGTTGCGTCGCACCATCCACGGCGCTATTCTGCAGTTGTCTCCTCCACCCTCCTCCTTTGGTGTGGATTTAACCCGAGTGGCGTTCCCGCCCTCGGGTTTTCTTTTTTGTATCGGGCGGAGCCGGAGCGCCGATGTGAAAAGGGCGCCGCCGTCTGTTCCACGGCGGCGCCCTTTCCGGCGCTACGCACACAGTGTCCGGATCGTCTCGGGCACCGGCACCGCGCGAATGCGCGGCGGATCGACCGACTGGCGCACCGCGAAGACGCGCACCTCGCGCCCTTCGGCCAGCAGCGTGGCGCCGCGCCGGGCTTCGTGACGCATCACGAAACTCGTGCGGCCCCAGCGTTCGACCCAGCTTTCGATCTCGATGTCCTCGCCGTAGGTTGCCGGGTTGCGGAAGCTCGCCTGCGCATCGACGAGCGGGGTGCCGATGATGCCGCTGTCGCGCTCGGTCTCGCGCCAGCCCGGTACGCCGCAGGCGGTGAAGAACTCGCGGCTGGCGGTGTCGAACCAGCGGAAGTAGTTGGAGAAATGCACGATCTGCGCCGGATCGCAATCGACGAAGGCGATCCGGTAGCGCAGCGTGTGCCGGCGCGGCGGCGGCGGGTCGGACGGCGCCATGTCAGCGCGCCTGCAGCATCGCCGCGAGGCGGCCCCAGTCGGCCTGGAACAGGCCGGCGTCCATCAGCTGCACGTCGCGCATGAGCGGCGGGAAGGCCATGTGGGCCACGATGTCGCGCTCGATGTCGATGCCCGGCGCCACTTCGAGCAGCTCCATGCCGTCGGCGGTGAGGCGGAACACCGCCCGCTCGGTGACGTACAGCACCGTCTGGCCGATGCCCGCGGCGTAGTGGCCGCTGAAGGTGATCTGCTCGACATGCTCGATGAACTTGCGGCTCCGGCCTTCCTTGACGATTTTCAGGCGCCCGTCGGCCACCGCCACTTCCAGCCCGCCGGCGGTGAAGGTGCCGCAGAACACCACCTTCTTGGCGTTCTGGGTGATGTTGATGAAACCGCCGCAGCCCACCGGACGGCCACTGAACTTGCTCACGTTGACGTTGCCGTGGCCGTCGGTCTGGGCGAGCCCCAGGAAGGCCACGTCGATGCCGCCGCCGTCGTAGAAGTCGAACTGGGCCGGCTGCTCGACGATGGCCTCGGCATTCGAGGCATGGCCGAAATCGAGTCCGGCGGCCGGCACTCCGCCAATCGGGCCGGTTTCCAGCGTCAGCGCCATGAGGTGCTCGATCTTCTCCTCGGCAGCCACCGCGGCGACGCCTTCGGGCATGCCGATGCCGAGGTTCACCACCGCGCCGGGCTTGAGCTCCATCGCCGCGCGACGCGCGATGATCTTGCGTTCGTCCAGCGGCAGCGCCTGCATCGCACGGGTCGGCACCTTGATGTCGCCGGCGTAGACCGGGTTGAAATAGGTGCCCATCGTCTGCAGGTGGTTTTCCGGACGGCCGACGACCAGGTAATCGACGAGGATGCCGGGAATCTTCACGTCCTTCGGGTGCAGCGTGCCGTTCTTGACGATGTGCTCGACCTGCACGATCACGATGCCGCCGCTGGCCCGCGCCGCCTGGGCGATGGACAGCGATTCGAGCAGCACGCCCTCGCGGGCCATCGACACGTTGCCGTTCTCGTCGGCCACCGAGCCGCGCAACAGCGCCACATCGACCTTCGGGTTGCGGTAGTAGAGCCATTCCTCGCCGTCGAGATGCACCACCTCGACCAGATCCTCGAGCGCCGCGGCATTCACCTTGGCGCCTTCGAGGCGCGGGTCGACAAAGGTTTCCAGCCCGACCTTGGACAGAAAGCCCGGCCGCCGTCCGGCGATCTGCTTGGGCAGTTGCACCAGGACGCCCTGCGGCAGGTTGTAGGCCTCGATCTTGTTGTCCATGATCAGGCGCATCAGCTCCGGCCCGCCGACGCCGAAGTGGCCGCCGACGATGCGCTTGAGCAGGCCCTCGCGGGCGAAGTGGTGGACGCCGCGGTCCTTGCCGTTGCCGACGCCGGTGGCGTGGTAAAGGGT
>SSSX01000643.1 GCA_015657735.1 Zoogloeaceae bacterium | reverse complement strand
AGGGACTGGATGCCGGCCTTCTCGCAGCCGGCCACCTTGTTGCGGACGTAAACCGCCGAGGCCGGATCACCACCGACCAGAATCACCGCCAGGCAGGGCCGGGTGCCCTGCGCGGTCAGTTCAGCCGCCTTCGCGGCGAGCGCTCCGCGCAGCCTGGCGGACAATACGTTGCCATCGATAATGCGAGCGGTCATGCCAGCGCCCCTCAGGAAAAACCTGAGAGTCTACCACGACTTAGGCTTCGATTTGGCGTTTCAGGCGACGAGCGCGGCGGCACGCGCGCGTCCGGCGTCGAAGGCGCGCAGGTTCACGTCAAGGCGTTCCGGCTTGCGCTGCGCAAAACGGGCGGCAACGGCATCGCGCAATATCTCCGCCGGAAACGGCAGATGGTCGGACATGGCGCCCAGCATCACGGTATTGCCGAGACGGATGTCGCCGAATTCGAGGGCGATTCCGGCGGCGTCGAAGGCCTGCAGCGGCACGCCGAGGGCGCGCAGCTGCCCGACCGGATCGGGCGGATAGTCGAAGACCCCGCATTCGACGACCGGCGGCGACAGGCGCGAGGTGTTGGTCAGCACCGGCGCACCGCGGCGCAGCATGTGAACCCAGCGCAGGGTTTCGGCGGCCTCGAAACCGACCAGCAGATCGGCCTCGCCGGGGGCGATCTGCGGCGACAGCACCCGTTCGCCGAAGCGCAGGTGCGACACGACGACGCCGCCGCGCTGGCTCATCCCCGCCACTTCGGTTTTCTTGGCGTCGAAGCCGAGGGCCAGCGCCGCCTCGGCGAGGATCTCGGTGGCCGTCATGACGCCCTGCCCGCCGATGCCGCAGACGAGGATGTTGGTGATCCCGCGCATTCCGTTCTCCGCCGCGCCCATCAGCCTTCCCTCTTCATGAAGCGCACCGGCACCACCGGCGTCGCGTGCACGATGGCTTCCGGCGCGCAGGGCTGGACGCACAGCCCGCAGCCGGTGCAGGCGCTGGTTTCGATGCGCACGAAAGCGAGATCGACCTCCTTGCCCGACGGCTTGACCACCTTGTCGCGGCGGCTCACGTGGATCGCCGGACAGCCGACCTCGAGGCAGTTGCCGCAGCCGGTGCATGTGTCGTCGATGACCGCGTAGGGCGGCGTTTTCTTGTAGTCGTCGATCAGCACGCACGGGCGGTCGGTGATGATCACCGACGGCTCGTCGATCTTCGTCTCCTCGCGCAGGGCCTTGAACAGCACCGGCAGCTGGTAGGGATCGACGACGCGGATGCGTTCCTTCTTCACGCCCAGCGCTTCGCACAGCTGCGGGAAGTTGACCCGCCCGGCTTCCTGGCCGTGGATGTCGCGGCCGGTGGCCGGGTTGTCCTGCCCGCCGGTCATGCCGACGGCGCGGTTGTCGAGCAGCAGGATGGTGACGTTGCCGCGGTTGTAGGTGATGTCGAGCAGGCCCTGCATGCCCATGTGCATGAAGGTCGAGTCGCCGATCACCGCGACGATCTTCTTGTTGCCGTCGCCGACCCCGCGCCCCTTGTCCATGCCCAGCGCCATGCCCATCGAGGCGCCCATCGAGATGCAGGTGTCGAGGGCGTTCCACGGATGGCCGGCGCCGAGGGTGTAGCAGCCGATGTCGCCCGAGATGATGATGTTGCGCAGCTGCGACAGCGTGTAATAGATGCCCAGATGCGGACAGGCGACGCACATCGTCGGCGGACGCGGGAAGACCGGCTGGGGCGGCAGCGCATCGGGTTCGGCGGCAGCCTCGCCGCGCAGCCTGGCAACACCACGGCGCAGCACCTCGGGGCTCAGTTCGCCGAGGCGCGGCAGCACCGCCTTGCCGACGCAGGCGATGCCGGCGGCGCGGATTTCGTGTTCGGCGAGGGGCTCGGTTTCCTCGACGACCAGCAGGGTGTCGACCTGCCCGGCCAGTTCGCGGATGCGCGCCAGCGGCAGCGGATAACTGAAACCCAGTTTGAGCACCGGCGCATCGGGGAAGGCTTCGCGCACGTGCATGTAGGCCGGGCCGGCGGTGACGAAACCGATGCGGCAGTCGCTGCCGGTTTCGAGCAGATTGAACGGCGACACCGCCGATTCGGCGGCCAGCGCCGCTTCGCGCTCGAACATCAGCGGCAGACGCGGCTTGGCGTTGCCGGGCACCATCACCCAGCGCCGCGCATCCTTGACGAAACCGGTCGGCTCGCGGGTTTCCGGCGGCGCCAGGTCGACCCGGCCCTTGACGTGGCAGATGCGGGTGGTGAGGCGCAGCAGCACCGGCACGCGGAAACGCTCGGAGAGGCCGAAGGCGGCCCGCGTCATGTCGTAGGCTTCCTGGGAGTCGGCCGGCTCGAACACCGGCACATGTGCAAAGCGGCCCCAGAAGCGGGAATCCTGTTCGTTCTGCGACGACGACATGCCCACGTCGTCGGCGACGGCGATCACCAGGCCGCCTTCGACGCCGGTCACGGTGAGGGTCATCAGCGCGTCGGAGGCCACGTTGAGGCCGACGTGCTTCATCGCGCTGAAGGCCCGCGCGCCCATCATCGAGGCGCCCAGCGCCACTTCGAGGGCGACTTTTTCGTTGGGCGACCACTCGGCGTAGAGGCCGGGGAAACGGGCCAGCACTTCGAGGATTTCGGTGCTCGGCGTGCCCGGGTAGGCGGCGGCGACGCGGACGCCGGCATCGCGCACGGCGTGGGCGACGGCGTCGTTACCCGACAGGAAAAGACGGCGCGCGACGGCGGCGGTCAGGGCGTTTCCCATGAAGCGGCTCTCCGGCTGGACACAAAGCGGGAAAGTCTAGACAGGAAGCGCGCCGCACGCGTTGAGACAGGTCAACGAACAGATACACAAACCACTGAAAAACAGAAAAAATTGTATCGCTAGCTGCGCCCTGCCCCGCCCTCGATGGCCATCACGTTCTGCACCAGTTCGGCCAGCGAGGCGGCGCCCATCTTTTCCATGACGCGGGCGCGGTGCACCTCGACGGTCTTGATGCTGATGCCGAGCACGTCGGCGATCTGCTTGTTGAGCTTGCCGACGATGATCAGGTCGAGCACCTCGCGTTCGCGCTGGGTGAGCTGGTCGAGACGGCGCGACACCTCGGCGTCCTGACGCCGGCGGCTGCGGCTTTCCTGTTCCTTGGCGAGGCACTGGCTGACGAGGCGCAACAGATCGGTGTCGTTGAACGGTTTTTCGATGAAATCGACGGCGCCCTTCTTGAGCGCCGCGACGGCCATCGGCACGTCGCCGTGACCGGTGATGAAGACCACCGGCAGCGTGCAGTACTGGGCGCGCAGGCGTTCGTGCAGCTCCAGCCCGCTCATGCCGGGCATGCGCACGTCGAGCAGCAGGCAGCCGTTGAACTCGGGCCGCCAGCCGCGCAGGAAATCTTCCGCCGACGGGAAGGCGGCCACCCGGAAACCCTGCGATTCGAGCAGCCAGACGAGGGAGTCGCGCAGGGCTTCGTCGTCATCGACGAGGTAGACGATCTGTTCAGTCATCGAGGCGGGCGGTTTCACGGACGGTCTCCAGGGGCAGGGTGAAGCGGAAGATACATCCTCCGCCGGGGTTGGCGTCGACCCACAGGCGGCCGTCGTGGAATTCGACGATCGAGCGGCAGATGTTGAGCCCCATGCCCATGCCCTCGGTCTTGGTGGTGTAGAACGGCGAGAAGAGTTTTTCCCGCGCTTCGTCGGACAGACCGTGTCCCCGGTCGGCAATCGCCAGTTCGACCTGGTCGTGCTCCACGCGCTGCGCCGACACGGTGACGATCCGCTCGTCGGCCGGCGTCTCGCGCATCGCCTCGATGCCGTTCTTCACCAGATTGAGCACCACCTGCTCGATCATCACCGCGTCGGCAAACACCGGCGGCAGGTCGGCCGGGAGCTGGCTGACGACCTGGACGCAGTGGCGGCGGGCGTCGATCTCGACGAAGCCGATGGCGTCGTCGACGATGCCGGCCAGCTGCACCGGATGGCGCCGCGGCTCGCTCTTCTTCACGAATTCGCGCACCCGCCGGATGATCCGGCCGGCCCGTTCGGCCTGGGCACTGGCCTTCTGCATCGCGGTGAGGATGTCCTCCTGGCGATACTCGCCGGACTGCAGGCGATTGACGCAGCCGGCCGCATAGTTGGCGATCGCGGCGAGCGGCTGGTTCAGTTCGTGGGCCAGCGTGGACGCCATCTCGCCCATCGTGATCAGCCGCGAGGTGCGCTGCAGGCGTTCCTGCTGGGCACGGTTTTCCTCCTCGACGCGCTTCTTGTCGGTGATGTCGGTGGCGATCGCCATGCGCACGACGCGGCCGTCCACCCAGCGCGTGGCCCGTTCGCGGATGTGGTACCAGCGGCCCGACAGGCCGTTCTGCAGCTCGCCGTCGTAGAGTTCGCGGGGCATCTGCTCGGGCGACAGGCGGCGCGGGTCGACGTCGTACCAGTTGGTGTCGGGCGGCGTCGGCAGGCCGTAGATGCCGACCCGCTGGCCGACCGCCTCGAAGCCGTAGATGCTCTTGAAGGCGCGGTT
>SSSX01000642.1 GCA_015657735.1 Zoogloeaceae bacterium | reverse complement strand
GGCGCCGGCGGCAATGCCGTTCACCGCGGCGATGGTCGGCACGCGCAGGTTCTGCAGACGCAGCACCAGCGGCTTGTAGTTGGCTTCGACCACATTGCCGATGTCGGGCATCTTGCCGTCGACCGTCGCCATGTCGGGGTCGGCCAGATCCTGGCCGGCGCAGAAGGCGCGGCCGGCGCCGGTGAGCACCAGCACGCGGATCGACTTGTCGGTCTGGATGCGGTCGAGGGCGGCGCGCAGTTCGGCGTGCATCTCGCCGGTGAAGCTGTTGAGCTTGTCCGGGCGGTTGAGGGTCAGGCGGGCGATGCCGCCCTCCACGGTGAAAGCGATGTTGGTGAATTCCATGACGGCTCCTCAGACGTGGTAGCGACGCTGGACGACGCGGAAGCGGTTGGCGACGAAGGCCGAGTCGGAGTACGAGGCGTTGGCCGACGGGTTGCCGCCGGTGCCGTGGTAGTCGGAATAGGCCGCCGACTGATTGACGAAGACGCCGCCGGTGAGGTTGATCGACAGCGCGACCTTGCCGCGCCAGCTGGCTTCGGTCATCGCGTCGATGACATCCTGGCGCGTCGAGTAGAGGCCGACGGTCAGCGCGCCGTGGGTGGAGACGACGCGCTCGGACAGGGCGATGGCGGCGGCGCTGTCGGCCACCTTGACGACGAACGAGATCGGGCCGAAGCGCTCTTCCATGTAGGCCTTCTCGTCGGCGGCGTCGCAGGCCAGCAGCACCGGGGTGCGCACCTTGGCGGCGGGGAAGTCGGGGTTGGTGAGCGCCGTCGAGGCCAGCACGACCTTGCCGAGCTGGCCGCTGTTGGCGAGCTCGATGCGATCGGAGGTATCGGCGGACTGGATCGCGCCGAGCACCGCACAGGCGACTTCGGGCTTGGACAGGAAGCGTTCGATGGCTTTGCCCAGATCGGCGCAGACCTCGTCGTAGCTCTTGTGGCCGTCCTCGGTGTCGATGCCGCCGGCCGGCACGAAGAGCGCCTGCGAGGTGGTGCACATCTGGCCGGAGTACAGCGACAGCGTGAAGGCCAGGTTGCCGAGCATGGCCTTGTAGGCGTTGGTCGAGTCGATGACGATGTTGTTGACGCCGGCCAGTTCGGCATACACCTGGGCCTGGCGGCAGTTGTCGATGAGCCACTGGCCGAAGACGTTGCTGCCGGTGAAATCCACCGACCGGACGGCCGGGTGGGTGGCCAGCGCCTGGGTGGTGGCGCGCTTGTCGGCCACGCACAGGCTGACCAGATTGGGGTCGAGGCCGTGTTCGGCCAGCACCGCGCGGACGGTGCGCACGGTGATCGCCGCCGGCAGGATCGCGTTGCTGTGGGGCTTGATGATCACCGCGTTGCCGGTGGCGAGCGCAGCGAACAGACCCGGGTAGGTGTTCCAGGTCGGGAAGGTGCCGCAGCCGATCACCAGGCCGATGCCGCGGCCGACGATCTGGAAATGCTTCTTCATGACCAGCGGCGGGTTCTTGCCCTGCGGCTTTTCCCACACGGTTTCGGCCGGCACGAAGCTCTGCTCGCGCCAGGCGTAGGCGACGGCCTCGAGGCCACGGTCCTGGGCGTGGGGCGCACCGGCCTGGAAGGCCATCATCCAGCCCTGGCCGGTGGTCATCATCACCGCGTGGGCGAGCTCGAAGCTCTGCTTGTTGAGGCGCTCGAGGATCTCGAGGCAGATGCCGGTGCGGCCGTCGGCGCCGACGTCCTGCCAGCCCTTCATCGCGGCGAGGCCGGCGGCGATCAGCGCGTCGGGGTCGCACACCGGGTAGCTGACGCCCAGCGCCATGCCGTAAGGGGAAGTTTCGCCACCGTGCCAGCCGCTCTGGCCGGGCTGCCCGAGTTCGAACTGCTTGCCCAGATGCGCCTCGAACGCGCGCTTGCCGTCGTCCGGCGCGGTCTCGCCGTAGGCCTTCGGACTCGGCATTTCGTTGTAGGCAGACCAGTAGGCACGCGACGCGATCGCGGCAACCGCGCCTTCCAGCGTCGCACGATGCTTTTCGAACAGGGGGTGAGTCATTCCGGTTTCTCCTCGTGGGTTGAGCGATGGACCAAACAGTACAAATTTAGCTGATCTATGTCAATGTTTGGTATCGCATTTTTTTGGTATGAAGACAGAAAATTCTGTACTTCAAAACCGCTTCCATTAAAAAAAATATACTTTACTTCAAAAACTTAACTAAGTTTTTTGGCCGATTTTGGCAAAAAAATGGCGCCAGATGGCAAGCGAAGATTTTTCTCCCTTCGTTCATTGCGATACATTTTTGTTGACTTGAAATTTGTTTTTGTATCATTATTAACCACGCCGTCACCATGGACTTGGACGAACGGACAACCATTCATACGCAGTTAACGAGGAGGAGCTATGGCCAGCCACAAGGAACGTTTTGCCGACAAGATGGAATTCCCGCCGGAAATCCAGCAGCCCAATATCTACCCACTGTCGTGGAACAGCAAGACCAAGAAGCTGCAGGAAGTCTGGCAGGCTTCGCTGCGCGAAAACTGGGACCCGGAGAAGCTGCCGTGGGACACCCTGGACGTCGACAGCTACACCTGGGAAGAGCGCGAATCCATCGCCTACTGGTGGAGCCTGCTGTCGGTGTTCGACGCTTCCGCACCCCCGGTGTTCGCCGAAGCGCTGATCAAGACCTATGAAGTGCACGAGGAAGATCCGGTCCGCAAGTGCTTCTTCTCGGTGACCCGCGACGAGCAGAACCACGAAATCATGTGCGGCCTGGCCATCACCAAGATGCTCGGCCACCCCGATCCGATCACCTATCAGCCCAAGACCGAACTCGGCAAGCGCCTGCAGAAGAACGTGCAGTGGCTGTACTTCAACGGCTCGCGCTACTGGACCGGCTACAAGCAGGCGGTGCCCAAGTACGACCTGGCCGTGCTGTTCAGCTCCTTCCTGATGGGCGAGATCGCCGCCGCGACGATCTTCAAGCAGATGTTCGACAACTCCCGCGAGGCCGTCTTCAAGGAAGGTTTCAAGAACATCGGCCGCGACGAAGGCCGCCACATGGCGATCTGCATGGCCGTCATGGAACGCGACTACCCGGGCCTGAAGGAAGAAACCAAGTCCATCGTCACCAAGCAGATCCGCGCCGGCTACCTGTTCCTGTCGGCCGTGCTGTTCGAGCCGCCGATGGAATTCTGGGATCTGCCGGCCGACTTCATCGCCAACCAGCGCGAGGCCGAGGAAGTTGCGCGCGGCGCCGGCTTCGGCATCCCGACCTACGAGATGAAGCTGCAGAACTGGAAGAACGCGATGATCAACCTGAAGGGCGTGCTCGACCGCTACAACATCCCCTTCCCGGCGATCCCCGAAGTGGGCATCACCGGCCAGGAG
>SSSX01000641.1 GCA_015657735.1 Zoogloeaceae bacterium | reverse complement strand
TCGAGTGCCGGCCGCACACGCCGCGGATGTGCAGGTTCTCGAAGGTCCACCACGGCGCCCGCACGTGGAAACCTTCCAGCAGATCGAATTCGAGGATCACCGCGCCGGGCCGTTCGGCGCGCACCGTGATCGGCGCCCCTTCCCGTCCGCCGCGGTCGATGCCGATCGCCCCGCCGCCGCTGAAGCGGTAGGTGCCGGGCAGCAAGGTGATCACGTCGCCCGGCTGGGCCTGACCGATTGCGCCGATCAGCTGCTCCGGCGTGCCGGCCAGGATCGTCGTGGCATGCACCGGGCGGGGCGCCGACGCCATCGCGCCGCTCCACGGGACGAGGGGCAGGTCGGCGCCGACGGCCCCGCGGTCGAGCGAACGGAGCAGCGCGTTGGCGCGCTGGCCGACCGATTCGACGACCGGATTGCGCCCCTGGGCGTGGCGCTCGATGTAGCTGCCGAGCAGGCGCGGCGCCCCGCCCCGGCTTTCCAGCAGCCAGAGCGCCGCAGCGGCCGCAATCGGCACGACGGCGAGCAGTACGAACCAAAGGACAAACCGGCGGAATCGCCTGGGCTGGCGGGGCGCTTGGCGGGACATGGCGGGCCACGGAAATGACAGGACGGGCCAGTATAACCATGGTCGCCCGCGCGCTGGCGATGGCACCGGCAACGCGCCGGCCGGCCGCCGCTTCAGGCCCGGCGCAGCGCGATGTGGGTGCGGATGAAGGCTTCGGCGTCGACGCGGAAGGGCTGGTCGGCCGTGGCCGCCAGCCAGTGCCGGATCAGCCCGCCGATGAACAGGAAGGTGTCGTAGGCGAGCGCCTGCGGATCGGCCGGCAGGCGCAGCTGCCCGCGCTCGCGGGCACGGCCGTAGGCGTCGGTCAGGCGGTCCAGGAAATCCAGCTGGCCTTCGGTGCACGCCACCATCGGACTGAACTCGTCCACGTATTCACACTTGAAGGTCAGGATGTCGAAGGTCTCCCGCGTTCGCGGCTGGTCGATCAGGATGCGGATGATCTCGTGGATCGCCCGTTCGATGCCGCC
This sequence comes from Zoogloeaceae bacterium, assembly GCA_015657735.1. Classification (GTDB taxonomy): domain Bacteria; phylum Pseudomonadota; class Gammaproteobacteria; order Burkholderiales; family Rhodocyclaceae; genus Zoogloea. Next base: position 8,875 of record SSSX01000641.1, on the reverse strand, counting down.
GAGCGGATCGTCGTCGGCGCTATCGAAGACGACCCGGTCGAGGAAGGGCAGCACCGCCTCCTCCCGCATCGCGAAGAACAGCTCGGTCTTGTTCTTGAAGTGCCAGTAAACGGCACCCCGCGTCACCCCGGCGGCGGCGGCGATCTTTTCCAGGCTGGTCCGCCCGACGCCGCATTCGAGGAACACCCGGCGGGCGGCCTCGATGATGTGGCAGCGGGTAACCCCGGCTTCTTCCTTGGTTTTACGAACCATCGTTGATTTTTTTCATCATATTGGTATGTCGGGCTATTTACATACATTCATGTTTGTATAAACTATGCACCAATCGATACCAAAAATCCAGCCCCCGGAGTTCATCTTGAACGCACATCCTTCCCGCCCGCCCCGCTCCCCACGGCTCGCCGTGCCGGCCATCGTCACCGTTCTGCTGCTCGCCGGCTGCTCCGGCAAGGACCAGCCCGCCGCCGCGGCCCCCGGCGGCGGCATGCCGCCGTTGCCGGTCACGGTCATCGAAGTGCAGCCGACCCGCGCTGAAACCAGCGTCGAGGCGGTCGCCCAGACCGAGGGCGCACGCGAGGTGGAAGTCCGTGCCCGCGTCGGCGGCATCCTGACCAGGCGGATCTACGACGAAGGCGCGCCGGTGAAGGCCGGCCAGCCGCTGTTCGAGATCGACCGCGTGCCGCTCGACGTGGCGGTCGCCCAGGCCAAAGCCCAGCTCGCCCAGAACAAGGCGCGGGTGGACCAGACCCAGCGCGAGGCGGCCCGCCTCAAAGGCCTGCTCGCCGAGCAGGCGATCAGCCAGCGCGAATACGACACCGCCACCTCCGACGACGCCGCCGCGAAGGCCGCCGTGCAGGCCGCCCAGGCCAGTCTGCGCCAGGCCGAGCTGAACCTGTCGTACGCCACCGTCACCGCGCCGGTCGGCGGTCTCAGCGGCCGCGCGGCGGTGTCGGAAGGGACGCTCATCGCCACCGGCGGTGGCACGCTGCTGACCACCATCGTGCAGATCAACCCGATGTGGGTGCGCTTCTCGGTGGTCGAGAGCGAGCTGACCGCCGCGATGCCCGACGGGCGCTTCCGGGCGCAGGGCATCCGCGGCGTGGAGCTGGTGCTGCCGGACGGCAGCGTCTATCCGCAGCGCGGGCGGCTGAACTTCGCCGCCAGCCAGATCGACCCCAAACTGGGCACCCTGCAGCTGCGCGGCGAGTTTCCCAACGCCGACGGCCGCCTGCTGCCCGGCCAGTTCGTCCGCGCCCGCCTGATCACCGGTGAGCGCGACGGCGTTTTCAAGGTGCCCCAGGCCGCCGTGCTGCAGACCGACAAGGGTCCGATGGTGATGCTCGCCGGCGCCGACAACAAGGTCGAGCCGCGGCCGGTCAAGACCGGCCAGTGGGCGGGTGCCGACTGGGTCATCACCGGCGGCCTCAAGGCCGGCGACAAGGTCATCGTCGACAACCTGATGAAGGCCCGTCCGGGCGCGCCGGTCGCGCCCCACGCAGCGGGCGAGGCGCCGGCTGCCGGCAAGCCGGCCGACGCGCCCGCCAGCGCCCCGGCGGTCAAGGGTTGAGGGGGCGCCGATGATGTCACGCTTCTTCATCAACCGACCGATCTTCGCGTCGGTCATCTCGATCATCATCGTCATCGCCGGCCTGATGGCCGCCCGTGCGCTGCCGGTCGCCCAGTATCCGGAGATCGCCCCGCCGACGGTGGTGATCACCGCCAGCTATCCCGGCGCGTCTGCCGAAACCCTCGCCAAGACCGTCGCCGCCCCGATCGAGGAACAGCTCTCCGGGGTCGAGAACCTGATGTATTTCAACTCCTCGGCGTCGTCCAACGGCAGCCTGACGATCACCGCCTCGTTCGAGGTCGGGACCAACGTCGACATGGCCACCGTCAACGTCAACAACCGGGTCAAGATCGCCGAGCCGCGCCTGCCCGATGTGGTGCGCCAGTTCGGCGTGACGGTGCAGAAGCGCTCCAACGACATTCTGATGGTCACCACGCTGACCTCGCCGGACGCCAGCCGCACGCCGCTCTACCTGTCCAACTACGCGCTGGTTAACGTCCTCGACGACCTCAAGCGGATTCCCGGCGTCGGCGACGCGCAGATCTTCGGCGCGCTCGACTATTCGATCCGTCTGTGGCTCAAGCCCGACCGCATGGCCCAGCTCGGCGTGACGACCACCGACATCGCCAACGCCGTCGCCGCCCAGAACCGCCAGAACGCCGCCGGCAAGATCGGCCAGGAGCCGGCCCCGGCCGGCCAGCAGCTGGTGTATACCGTCACCGCCAAGGGGCGCCTCGGCTCGCCGGAGGAATTCGGCAACATCGTGGTGCGCGCCACCGGCCCCGGCGGCGTGCTGCGCGTGAAGGACGTGGCGCGGGTCGAACTCGGCGCCCAGAGCTACGACGCCAGCACCTCGCTGCTCGGCAAGCCGGTGGTCGGCGTCGGCATCTTCCTGCAGTCGGGCGCCAACGCCCTCGAGGTGGCCGACCGCATCCGCAGCCGCATGGAGGAACTCAAGCAGAAGTTCCCCAGCGGGGTCGACTACGTGATCCCCTTCGACACCACCAAATTCGTGCAGGCTTCGATCCAGGAGGTGATACACACCCTCGGCGAAGCCATGCTGCTGGTGGCGGCGGTGGTCTTCCTGTTCCTGCAGAACTGGCGCGCCACGCTGATTCCGCTGATCGCCGTGCCGGTGTCGCTGATCGGCACCTTCGCCGGCCTGTGGGTGTTCGGCTTCTCGATCAACACGCTGACCCTCTTCGCGATGGTGCTGGCGATCGGCATCGTCGTCGACGACGCCATCGTCGTGCTCGAAAACGTCGAGCGCCTGATGTGGGAAGAAAAGATGCAGCCCCGCGAGGCGGCCATCGAAGCCATGCGCGAAGTCTCGGGCGCGGTGGTGGCCATCGTGCTGGTGCTGTGCGCGGTGTTCGTGCCGGTGGCCTTCCTCGGCGGCATCGCCGGCAAGCTGTATCAACAGTTCGCGGTCACGGTGGCGATCTCGGTGACGCTCTCCGGCGTCGTCGCGCTGACCCTCACGCCGGCGCTGTGCGCGCTGCTGTTGCAGACCAAGCACCACGAACCGGCGATCTTCCGCCCGTTCAACCGCCTGTTCGATTCGCTCACCAAGTCCTACACCGGCACCGTCAACAAGACGCTGCACCACCGCATCATCGGCACGGTGGCCTGCGTGATCATCGTCGGCGGCGGCATCTTCATGTTCCGCGCGGTGCCGGGCGGTTTCGTGCCGGCCGAAGACCAGGGCTACCTGATCAGCGCGCTGATGCTCCCCGACGGTGCCAGCCTGCAGCGCACCCGCGTCAGCGGCGAACAGTTCCAGGCCAAGATCAAGCAGGACGAGGCGGTCGACAAGGTCTTCGTGATCTCCGGCAACGACATCATCGGCGGCGGCCTGAAGGCCAACGCCGGCACGGTGTTCATCCCGCTCAAGGACTGGGACAAGCGCACCGGGGTGGCCGACGAACTGGCGAAGAAGTTCACCGGTCTCGGCATGACCCTGCCCGACGGCCTCGCGGTGGTGTTCAACCCGCCGGCGATCCGCGGCCTCGGCTCCGCCGGCGGCTTCGAAGCCTACGTCCAGGCCCGCGGCGACGCCGATCCGCAGAAACTCGCCGGCGTTCTCCAGCAGTTCATGGAAGCCCTCAAGAAGCGCCCCGAGCTGACCGGCATCAACACCTTCTTCCGCCCCACCTCGCCGCAGCTCTACGTCGAGGTGGACGAAGCCAAGGCGATCTCGATGGACATCCCGGTGTCGGACGTCTATCAGACCCTGCAATCGACGATGGGCTCGCTGTACGTCAATGACTTCAACCTCAGCGGCCGCACCTACCGCGTCCAGCTCCAGGCCGACGCCGCCTACCGGGCCCGGCCGGACGATCTCGGCAAGGTCTACGTGCGCTCCGCCAGCGGGGCGATGGTGCCGGTCGCCGCGCTGATCCGGGTCAAGTCGGTGATCGGCGCCGAGCAGCTCGAACGCTTCAACGGCTTCCTGTCGGCCAAGGTGCTCGGCAACTCGATACCCAAGGTGAGCACCGGCGACGCCATCCGGATCGTCGAGGAAGTCGCCAGGGAAACCCTGCCGGCCGGCTACGAGCTGGCGTGGACCGGCCAGGCCTTCCAGGAGAAGCGCACCGGCACCACCTCGGCGATCGCCTTCGGGTTCGGCATCATCATGGTCTTCCTGATCCTCGCCGCGCAGTACGAAAAATGGTCGCTGCCGCTGGCGGTGATCATGTCGGTGCCCTTCGCGCTGTTCGGCGCGCTGGCGGCGGTGATGATCCGCGGCATGCCCAACGACATCTACTTCCAGATCGGTCTGGTGGTGCTGATCGGCCTGGCGGCCAAGAACGCGATCCTGATCGTCGAGTTCGCCGCCCAGAAGCGCGCCGAAGGCATGCCGGTGCTCGACGCCGCCCTCGAAGGCGCCCGTCTGCGTTTCCGCCCCATCGTGATGACCTCGCTGGCCTTCATCCTCGGCGTCTTCCCGCTGGTGATCTCGACCGGCGCCGGCGCCGCGGCGCGCAAGTCGATGGGCACCGGCGTGTTCGGCGGGATGCTCGCCGCCACCTTCATCGCCACCATCTTCATTCCGATGTTCTTCAGCTGGTTCGCCGACCGCCGCACCCCGCCGGCCGACGCCAGCGCCCACCGCACCGAGGAGCAGGCATGATGCGCCGCCCCGTCGTTCCCCCCTTCGCCGTCCGCCGCATCGTCGGCGCCACCCTGACGCTGGCGGTGCTGGCCGGCTGCGCGGTCGGCCCCGACTACCAGCGTCCCGACGCCCGCCTCCAGCTGCCCGAACAGTACGTCGCCGGCGCTGCTCGGGTCGCCGCCAGCCCGGCCATCGCCAGCAACTGGTGGACCCTGTTCGGCGACCCCCAGCTCGACGAGCTGGTCCGCCAGGCGCTGGCCGGCAGCCCCGACGCGCTGATCGCCGCCGCCCGCATCGAGGAAGCCGACGCCCTGCTGCGCCAGGTCGATGCGGCCCTGCTTCCGCAGGTGGACGGCAACGTGGCCAGCACCCGCAGCCACGTCAGCCGCACCACCGCCACGCCGATGCCGGCCACCGCGCCGATCGTCCGCGACAACACCCGCTTCAGCCTCACCACCGCCTTCGAGCTGGACGTGTGGGGCAAACTGCGGCGCGCCTCGGAAGCCGCCCGCGCGCAGGCGCTGGGCACCCGCTACGCCAGCGAAACGGTGTCGCTGAGCCTTGCCGCGACGGTCGTGCAGGCCTATCTGAACCTGCGCGCGCTCGACGCCCAGCTCCTCGTCACCGCCGACTCGGCGAGCAGTCAGGCGAAGAGCGCCCGGCTCACCCGCACCCGTTTCGAAGGCGGCATCGCCTCGCAGCTCGACGTGCAGCAGGCCGAGGGTGCGCTGGCCAGCTACACGGCGGCCCAGCTCCAGCTCGAAAAGAACCGCGCCCTCGCCGAAAACCTGCTCGGCCTGCTGGTCGGCCAGCCCGGGCTCACGGTCGCCCCCGGCGATCTGCGCCAGCTGCCGGTGCCGCCGGTGCCGCCGGCCGGACTGCCGTCGGACCTGCTCGAAGCCCGTCCGGACGTGCGCCAGGCCGAAAGCGCGCTGATCGCCGCCAACGCCAAGATCGGCGTCGCCAAGGCCGCGCTGTTCCCGAGCATCACGCTGACCGGCAGCCTCGGCCGCGAAAGCAAGGATTTGTCGCAGCTGTTCAGCGCCCCGTCGGCAATCTGGTCGTTCGGCGCCGGCCTCACCCAGCCGATCTTCGAAGGCGGCCGCCTGCGCGCCCAGGTCGATCAGGTCAGCGCCCAGCAGAAGCAGAGCCTCGAGAGCTACCGCAAGTCGGTCCAGACCGCGTTCCGCGAGGTGAACGACGCGCTGGTCGGCGTGCGCCGCAGCGGCGAGGCCGAGGACGCCTACGCCACCGCGATGAACGCCGCCCGCCGCTCGCTGCAGCTCGCCCAGGCGCGCTACGACGGCGGCTACTCGCCCTACCTCGAAGTCCTCACCGCCCAGCGCAGCGCCAACGACGCCACGCTGGCCTGGGTGCAGAACCGTCAGGCGCGGCTGGTGGCGGCGGTCGATCTGTTCAAGGCGCTCGGCGGCGGCTGGAAGGGAAGCTGAAGCCGCCGCGAAGGCGCCCCGGACAGCCGTCAGCGCCGGAGCAGGGTCAGCGTTCGCTGGCGGTAGTCCCAGGCGCTGACGTAGTGCCTCAGAAAGTGGTAACCCAGCCCCACCCGGTTGCGCGGTCCGAGCGTGAAAGTGAGGTTGCGGACTTCGTGCAGCGGCTGGGTGCCATACGTCAACCCGGTCAGGGTGGCATGCACGCGGGGTTCGCGGACGCCGTAGGTATAGTCGCTGGTGGCGAGGATCAACCGGCCTTGCGCCAGCAGCGCGTCCCGTGCGGATTCGGTCAGTTCCAGGGAACCCGGGTTGCCGGTATCGAAAACGGCGGTAATGGCCTGGTCGCCGATCCGCATCTCGACCTCGGGCATCTTCCCGTCGACGCCGGTGGGCACAAACAACAGCGTGGCGATCACCCGCGCGGGATCGACGACCCCGACCGGAACGCCGTCGCTCCGGTCGAGGGCGTGGAAGTCGATGGTTTGCGCGTCGTAGTCGATCACGAAAAGGTAGTTCCGATTGAAGCCGTGGCCGAGGCTGCCGAGCAGATAGGGCGTGTAGGCCTGCGCCACGAAATCCCAGTCGGTATGTGTCACGCCGGCCACGTTCTCGAAGCGTAGCTGGTTGGCGATCTCGATCGAGGCCAGCGGAGCGTCCTGCCGGTAGAGAACCATCGGCTGACCCGAACCCGCATGCCCCCGACCGACCAACCGATCGCGGGCGAGCGGCAGAAAGTGGTTGTTGAGGAAGAACGGGAACTCGGTTCCGGTATCGAACATGATCTTCCCGCGGCGTCCGTCCACGGCGGCATCGATCAGGATGTGGCCGTTGAAAAGATAGAACGGCAGCGTGAAGCGCGGCTGGCCGACCAGGAATTCATTGAAGGCATAGGCCCGCCCCTCGCCCTGCGGGCCGTCGGCCGGCCGCTCCGCTGCCGACGCAGGCGGCGGCGCCAGCCAGACCACCGCCGCCACCAGCCATGCCGCCCACCCCGTCGATGCATGCCGCGGCGTCATCCGTTCCATCCCGTTCATATATCAAGAACGCATTGGACCACTCCGCGCCGAGCGGAGCAATGCACGCCGCCGCCGCTCAGATCACCTTCTTGAACAGCGCGGCGGTTTCCAGCGCGGCGAGCGGCTTGTAGAACAGTTCGCCGAAGATGCGATCGACCATCGTGTAGCCGCCGTCGCGGGCGAGGATCGAATGGCAGATGTTGGCCGGCACGTCGTCGAAGTTCTTGATCCCGAATTCGGCCAGCGCCATGTCGGTGACGTACTCGCAGCCCTCGCCGGCGTCCGGCGTGGTGTCGAAATAGCTGCGCGCAGTGGCGTCGATGTTCCACCAGTGCTGGACGATCTCGGTCTGCCCGAGGGCCTTGTCGTAGGGTTTGACCAGCCAGCCGCTGACGATCTTGATATTGCGCTGGCGGTCGATGCAGGCGTGGGCGTTGCGGTAGCCGTGGCCGGCCTCGCCGCCCCCCAGGCGCCGAACGCTGACCGGCTGGACGGGGAAGCCGGCGAAAGGCTGGCGATCCCGGATGAAATCTCTGGTTGCCTTGAACATGATGAGTCCGCAGGGTTGAAGGGCCCCGCGCCGGCCGGAAGACGGCGACCGCTGCCGGGTGCGCGGGCCGCCAATGGTAACCGGGCAGCGCCGCGCCGTCAGGCCGCGCCGCGCACGTCGGCGCTCTGGCGGGCCCGCCACTCCGCCTCGGGCATCACGGTGACGCGCACCTCGGGCGCCTGGGCGAGGCCGCCGAGGATCACCCCGCGCAGCGGCGACACGTCCTGGAAATCGCGCCCCCAGCCGAGGGTAACGTGGCGCAGGTCGGGCTGGATGCCGTTGGTCGGGTCGTACTCGATCCAGCTGTTCTCGGGGCACCACACCGCAACCCACGCGTGCGACGCGTCGGCGCCGACCAGGCGGGGTTTGCCGGGCGGCGGGTCGGTGAGCAGATAGCCCGACATGTAGCGCGCCGGCAGGCCGATGGAGCGCAGCGCGGCGATCATCAGGTGCGCGAAGTCCTGGCACACGCCGCGCTTTTTCTCGAGCACTTCGTGCACCGAGGTGCCGACCTCGGTGGCTTCGGCATCGAACGTGAAAGTCTTGAAGATCAGCTCCATCAGCGCCTGGGCGCCGGCCAGCAGCGGCACGCCGGGCTTGAAGGCGCGGGCCGCAAAGGCGGCCAGGCGGGCGTCCCGCGGCGCCCGCGGCGAGGCGTAGAGGTAGCGCTGGGCATCCAGCGCTTCGGCGCTGATCGGCTCCGCACGGTAGCGGAAGCGCTCGCGCACGCTCTCCCAGGCGGGCGACGCGGCGGCCTTCGGCAGCGTGCGGCCGATCACCGTCACCTGACTTTCGGCGCGCACCAGCAGGCCGTCGTGGGGGGTGTCGAGGGACAGCCAGGCCACCGGGTTGCCGAAGGCGTCCTGCCCGTCGACGAGACGCGCCAGCGCCGGCTCGACGACGATGCGGCCCGCTTCGCGGGTCTGCCACGGCAGCTCGCGGGGAAGCAGGTGCAGCAGGTGCTGGGCCAGCGCCACCGGCACGCCGCAGTGCGGGTACTCGGTTTCGTGGATGACGACGTAGGAAGTGCTGCGGCTCATGGCGGGATGGTCAGGCGGCGAAGGTGGCCTGGCCGATGCGGCCGGTATGGCTGAAGAAGCGCATCGCGAGGCGGTCGGAGAGGCCGCGGCCGACGCCGGCAATGGCCTCGAAGCACTCGGCCAGCAGCAGGCAGGC
>SSSX01000640.1 GCA_015657735.1 Zoogloeaceae bacterium | reverse complement strand
TCGAGGCCGCGCACACGAGACTGTCGGCCCCCGCCCACTCCATTTTTTGACGAAATCGCCGACCCCGACTGTCGGCATTCTTTACACCCTGCCGGCTGACGCTTTATCAAAGATGCATCCACTCTGCCCCGAAACCCTTTCTAACAAAGACATTCCGGCAAATACATCAAAACTGGCACGTTACATGCGTGACAAAGTTCGCATTTAACAAAAATGTACGTTTTTTTTGGATGTCATACGGAGGCAGAAAATGAAATTCAACAAAAGCAAGGCATTGACTGCGCTTGCGATCGCTTCGGCATTTTTTGCACCCGCCGCGGGCGCCGCGCCGATCAACCTGTCGGGTCTGTTCTACGTGACCTACGGCGACGCCAACTCGTATTCGCTGCCGGTGAACGGCCTTGAAGTGATGGCCGGCCCCGGCCAGATCGACATGTACACCAAGCTCGGCCTGCAAAGCCAGCTGGGCAACAGCCAGACCGGCATGGACGACGCCTACGACACCCCGAGCGCAAACAACACCGCCGGTTTCCGGATGGACGCCGCCAGCGAGCCGGGCGGCGCCGTCGCCGAAGGCACCTGGGACCGTGTCGCCTGGTGGGACACCAGCCTGAGCGCGCTGGACGCCAAGCTGAACCTGAACAACAACTCGCCGGTGTTCTTCTTTGCCAACAACGAGACCGGCAACGGCGACAACCTGGCCGGCTGGGCGCGGGTCGAACTGACCCACAACGGCACGGTGATCGGCCGCTACGACCTCACCAACGACGACCACGATCCGCTCAACGGCCTGCCCGGCTATGGCCCCCCGCCCGTCGGCGGCGGCGTGGTCGGCGGCGACCCGACGCTGTACACCTCCAACGGCGCGGCGCCCGACGTGCCGGACTTCCTGATGTCGGGCGGCCTGGTGTGCGCCGACAACAGCGGCGCGGTGTCCTGCTCCGGCCCGCATCTCTACGAGTACCAGCACAACCTGGGCGGCGACCGGGCCGCCTACGCGATCGTCTTTCCGGAACTCAACGCCCAGCTGGCGCAGATCCTGGCCGACATCGCCAACGGCGTGAACCCGGGTGAAACCCTGGATAACTACGCGCTGCATGTGGACTACCGCCTCGGCTGCGGCCCGGAAGGTGCGTTCCCGCAGGTTCCGGCAGGCGGCTCGAAGACCGAATGCGACCCCAACTACGCGATCAACGGCGGCAGTGAAAAGGTCTTCATCGGCACGCTGGAAGCCCTCCAGTTCGTGCCCGAACCGACCTCGTCGGCTCTCGTCGGCCTCGGCCTGCTCGGCAGCGCGCTGTTCCGCCGCCAGCGCAAGGGCTGATCACCGCCCGCCTCGGCGCAAGGCCGGAGCCCGGGCTCCGGCCTTGTCCGTTTACAAACCGGGATCTTCGCCGCCGCCGGCCAGCGCCGCATCGACCACCTTGCGCGACAGATGCGGCGCGAAGAGTTCGATGAAGGCGTACACATATCCGCGCAGCCAGGCATTGCGGCGCACGCCGATGCGGGTCGTGCTCGACTCGAACAGATGCGCCGCGTCGAGCATGCCGAGTTCCCTGTCGGCGGCCGGATCGAAAGCCATTTTCGCCAGGATGCCAACCCCCAGCCCCATGCCGACGTAGGTCTTGATGATGTCCGAGTCGATGGCGGTGAGCACCACATTGGGCTTTAGCCCGCGTCCCATGAAAGCCTTGTTGATCTGGTTGCGGCCGGTGAAGGCGAAGTCGTAGGTGATGATCGGGTAGCGGGCGATGGCTTCCAGCGTCAGCGGCTGGGTGCCCAGAATGGGGTGGCGCACCGGCGCGACGACGCAGCGGTTCCACTGGTAGCAGGGCAGCATCACCAGTTCGTGCTCCTCGGCAATCGCCTCGGTGGCGATCGCGATGTCGGCCTCGCCGGACAGCACGTATTCGCAGACCTGGCGCGGGTTGCCCTG
>SSSX01000639.1 GCA_015657735.1 Zoogloeaceae bacterium | reverse complement strand
TTGTCCACGTCGGAGACGACCTGACGCAGGTCGAAGCCGATCTTTTCGAGGCTCAGCTTGCGCGCCTCGATCTTCGAGTAGTCGAGGATGTCGTTGATGATCGACAGCAGCGATTCGCTGCTGGACAGGATGGTGCTGATGTACTCGCGCTGCTCGTCGCTCTGCGGCGTCATCTTGAGGAGCTGGGCCATGCCGATGATGCCGTTCATCGGGGTGCGGATTTCGTGCGACATCATCGCCAGGAAGTCGCTCTTGGCCCGGCTCGCCGAGGTGGCGGCGTCGCGGGCGGCGATCAGGGCCTGCTCGGCCTTGTGGCGTTCGGTGACGTCGGTGATGCAGAACACGCGGCCGATCACTTCTTCGTCGTGGCGGGCGGGGCGCGAGCTGGCTTCGAAGATGCGGCCGTCGCGCAGCGGCAGGGTGTCGAAGGATTCGGTCAGGTCGCGGCTGTGGGCGGTCAGCAGCCGGAGCAGCGCGGCCGGATGTTCGACGGCGCCGGCGAGGTGGTCGAGGATGGCGGCGTCGTCGTGGCGGGCCAGCAGCGTTTCGGGCAGCTGCCACAGGCCGGCCAGGCGGCGGTTCATGTTCACGATGCGCCCGTCGCCGTCGGTCACCAGGATGCCGTCGGCGGTGGCTTCGAGGGTGGCGCGCAGGCGCGAGGTCATCTCGGCCAGTTCGTCCTCGGTACGGCGCTGGGCGCCGATGTCGGTGGCGCGCACCAGCACGCCTTCGGCGATACGGCGGACCGACTTGCGGGCGTCGAGCAGGCTGCCGTCGGCGCGGCGATACAGGCCTTCCATCGTCTGCTCGTCGGTGACCGCGCCGCCGCGCACCTCTTCCCAGAAGAACACGTCGGCCAGCGCGCACTCGATTTCGGTGACCGGCAGGCCGACCAGAGCGTCGGGCGGGTAGCCGAGCAGGCGCGAGGTGGCCGGGCTGGCGGCGAGGATGGCGAGGCTGTGCGGGTCGACGAGAAGCAGGATCTCCTCGGCGGCGGCCAGCAGGACGTCGTGGTAGCGGCCGTTCATGGCGTGCGTCCCTGCCGGGAATCGGCGTCGAAGTAGTAAGTCACGCGTTTGCGCGGGCTGAGGTATTCGTAGACCTCGGGCGGCAGGTGGATCGGGCGCAGGGCTTTGGTGATGTTGATGTCCGGCTCCTGTTCCAGATCGAGCATGATCGCCTCGTCGCGCGGCACGCTGGCGTCGAAGACGGTGACCCACGGGCGCAGCGGGCGCACCGGGTTGACCGACGACACCAGCGCCAGCGCGTCGTTGGACAGCTTGACCACCGAGCCGGGCGGATAGACGCCGAGGCTGCGGATCATCACCTGCAGCGCGCGGGCGTCGAACTTGGCGCGGCGCTGGGCGAACATCAGCGACAGCGCTTCGTGGGGCGTCATGGCTTTGGCGAGGTCGCTCGGGTTGCAGAGGTTGTCGTAATAATTGACGAGCGACACGATGCGCGCCAGCGAATCGATCTGGTCGCCTTTGAGGCGTTTCGGGTAGCCGCTGCCGTCGGCCAGTTCGTGGTGCTGGGCGATGATGCGCAGCACCGCATCGGGCAGGCCGATCTGCTTGCCGAGGCGCACGCCGTAGTCGCAATGCAGCTCGCGCAGATTGCGTTCGGGGGTGGTCAGCTCGTGGCGCGGGCGGGCGATCCGCTCGGGGATGTCGGCCAGGCCGATGTCGTGGAGCAGCGCGCCGACGCCGAGGGTCTGGCTCTGGCCGCGCGTGAAGCCCAGTTCGCGGGCCAGCATCATCGACAGGATCGACACGTTGAGGCCGTGGAAGTAGGTGTCCTCGCCACCGGCGTGCTCGCCCATCACGTGGAGGGCGGCTTCGGGTTGCTCGAGAAAGGCGGCGACCATCTGGTTGACCAGCTCGTCCACTTCCTCGAGGCATTCCTTGGGGCGGGCGAACAGGTTCTTGTTGATGTTGCGCATCACCCCGGCGGCCTTCACGAACGCCCGCTCGACCTCCTGCACCTGTCGTTTGCGCTGGGCCAGGCGGGCGATGCGCTCGCGCTTGCTGGCCAGCGCGGCACTGGTGGCCGGGTCTTCAGTGGCCGGGGCGGGCGGCGCCACGACGGGTTCGGGCCGGCTCGCCAGCCCGCGCGGCTGCACGTCGGAACGCTCGGGGTCGTAGCGGAAGCGGGTCACCCCGAGCTCGCGCAGGAGCTTCAGCTGATCGGCCGAACGGATCTTGAAACTGTTGAAACTGAACGGGTGGCTGAACCAGGGCAGGTCGATATGGACGAACAGCCCCACGCACAGCTGCTCGGGCGTGACGACGAAGTCCTGGGCGGGTGGATGGGGCATCGGCGGGTACGGCGGGATCGATGGAATTGATTTCGGCCCGCCGTCGCGGAAGTTTAGCGCTCGCGACGCGGAGCCGGGCGGCCCGGCCCCCGCCGTTCCCCCTGCTATGATGCGCAGCCCGACGGAGACCGCGCGCATGCAACTCGATACTACCGGCTGGATCGTCACGGCGATCGCCATCCTGCTCACCGGCATCTCCAAGTCCGGCCTCGGCGGCGCCCTCGGCGGGCTGGCGGTGCCCTTCATGTCGATGTGGATGTCGCCGCGCGATGCGGTGGCGGTGATGCTGCCGGTGCTGATCGCGATGGACCTGTTCGGCATCCGGGCGTGGCGCGGCAAGGCCGACTGGGCCGAGCTGCGGGTGCTGCTGCCGGCGGCGCTGGTCGGCATCGTGGCCGGCACGCTGGCCTTCGGCATGATGTCGGACCGGATGGTCAAGGGCGCGGTCGGCTTCATCGCCGTGGCCTTTGCGCTCGACCGCCTGCTGCGCCGGGGCAAGCCGGTGGTCCACCGCGGCCCGCCGCGCGCCTTCGCGTGGCTGTGCGGCGGCGGGGCCGGTTTTACCAGCACCCTGGCCCACGCCGGGGGGCCGCCGGTGATGATTTACATGCTGACCCGCGGCCTGCCGCGCGAGGCCTTCGCCGCCACCTCGGTGTTCTTCTTCGCGGCGATCAACCTCGCCAAGCTCCCGTTCTATCTGGGCATCGACTTGTTCACCCGCGCCACGCTGACGATGTCGGCGATGCTGCTGCCGCTGGTGCCGGTTGGCGTGTGGCTCGGCATGCGGCTGCTGCAGCGGATTCCCGAGAAGCCCTTCTACCTGCTGGCGACGGCGGCGCTGGGGCTGTCGGGCGTCAAGCTGCTGTGGGACGGGGTGCTGGGCGGCTGAGCCAGTGCAGCATCGTCACGAACAGCTGGTCCGGGTCGGCGGGCTTGGGGATGAAGTCGTTCATGCCGGCCTCGAAGCAGGCCTGGCGATCTTCGTCGAAAGTGTTGGCGGTCATCGCGATGATCGGACCGCTGCCGTGCGGGGCGGGCAGGGCGCGGATCGCGCGGGTGGCGGTGAGGCCGTCCATGACCGGCATCTGGATGTCCATCAGGATCAGGTCGTAGGCGGTGCCGCCGGCCATGCGGACGGCCTCGGCGCCGTCGGCGGCGAGGTCCACCTGCAGCTGGAGTTCGTCGCGCAGCAGTTCGAGCGTCACTTCCTGGTTCACCCAGTCGTCTTCGACGAGCAGGATGCGCCGCTCGCCGTAGTCGGCGCGCAGCAGCCGTTCGGCCTCGGCGCCCGACACCGGCGCCGGTGACGAGAGCGCGTCGGCGCCGGGGGTGCCGACGCGGACGGTGATCCAGAAGGTGCTGCCGATGCCGGCGATGCTGTGCACCCCGATTTCGCCGCCCATCAGGTGCACCAGACGCTGGCAGATCGCCAGACCGAGGCCGGTGCCGCCGAAGCGCCGGGTGGTGGAGCCGTCGGCCTGCTCGAAGGGATTGAAGATGCGCTCCTGCGCCTCGGGCGGGATGCCGACGCCGCTGTCCTGCACTTCGATGCACAGCAGGGCCACGTTGCCGGCCTCTTCGACCATGCGGGCGCGGATCGCCACGCTGCCGGCGGAGGTGAACTTGATTGCGTTGCTGACGATGTGCAGCAGCACCTGCTCGAGGCGCAGCGGATCGCCGATCAGCGCCCGGCCGGCGAGTTGCGGGTCGATGTCGAGCTGCAGCGCCAGCCCCTTGCCTTCGAGGTTGGCGGACACCAGGCTGGTCAGGTGGGCCATGACCTCGGGCAGCGCGAAGCGGATTTGCTCGATGGGCAGCCGCTCGGCGTCGATGCGCGCCAGTTCGAGCACGTCGTTGAGTTCTTGCAGCAGGTGGCTGGCGGCGCTGGAAATCTTGCCGAGGCGGTCCTGCTGGGCCGGATCGGAGTTGTTGCGGGCCAGCATGTGGGTCAGGCCGATGATGGCGTTCATCGGGGTGCGCAGTTCGTGGCTCATGTTGGCGAGGAAGCTGCTCTTGGCGCGGTTGGCGGCCTCGGCGGCTTCCTTGGCGACCGACAGGTCGGCGGTGCGGGCGGCGACGAGTTCCTCGAGGTGGTCGCGGTGGCGCTTGAGCTCGGCTTCGGCGAGCTTGCTGCCGGTGATGTCGCGCACGCTGGCATACAGATAGTGCTGGCCGTCGGTGGTGACCGGGTTGGCGGCGATGGCGACGGCGATCTCGCTGCCGTCCTTGCGGCGGTGCACCGATTCGATCATCGCGCTGCCCTGGGTCTGCACCTGCTGGCGGAGCGTGTCCCAGCTTGCCGGCGACACCAGCGGGTCGATGTCGGGGACGCTGCGCGCGGTGAGTTCGTCGCGGGTGTAGCCGAGCATGTCGCAGGCGGCCTGGTTGACCCGCACGATGCGGCTGTCGGGCAGCATCCAGTAGGCGCCGTCGGCGGATTTCTCGATGGAGATGGTGGCCAGCGCCAGCTCGCGGTTCGTGGCCGCCAGGTCGGCGGTCTGGGCGTCGACCTGGCGCTGGATGGCCGCGGTGCGGCCGGTCATGCCGAGGATCAGGATCTGCAGCAGCGTGGCGAAAAGCAGGCCGGCGACGCCCACGCCCCAGGCCACCCACGAACGGTTGACGTTCAGGTAACTCTCGTCGGCGAACACCACCAGTTGCCACTCGCGGTCGCCGAAGTGGATCGGGCCGCGCCACGCCACCGGGCCGGGCTGGCCGGCGGAGAGCGAGCGCAGCGAGTCGAGGCGGCGGGTCTGCCCGGTGGCGGCGGGGTCGATGAGTTCGACATGCAGGCCGGCCGGCAGCCTGGGCTGCACCGCGACTTCGACCAGCTGATCGATCTTGACGATTGCCACCGCGAAACCCTGCACCGCCTGTTCGCCGGCGGTCGCGCCAAGGTGGTGCACCGGCGCCATGGCCAGCACGGCAATCCGGTTTTCCTGGACCAGATGGATCGGCGCGGTGACCGCGACGCCACCATACTGGGCCAGCCCGCGCCCGACCGCATCGTGACGCACCGCTTCGGAACTGATGTCGTAACCGACGGCCCGGTGGTTCGGTGCGTTGGGGGCGATGTAAGTCACCGGCACGTAGCTGGCGCGGCGCTCCGCCGGCTGCAGGCGGCCATCGGCGGTCAGTTCGCTGATGCAGAAGTCGGGGCGGCCGAGCAGCTGTCCCATCGTCTGCTCGTAGCCGGCGCGCCCGGTGTCGCGCACGTAGGTATTGAAGCTGAGGGCGGCGAGGTCCGGGTGGTCGTGCAGGGTGCTGCGGGTGAACGCGGCGAACTGGGCCGGCGACAGGTCGGGCGTGACTTCGACGAAGCGGCGCAGCGACAGCAGGGCTTCGCGGTGGACCAGCAGGCGGTCGGAGATGCGCTTCTGGACCAGTTCGCCATCGGCGTTGAGACGGTCCTGCCGTTCCTGCTGCTCCCAGCGCGCGGTGGCGTAGAAGGCGCAGCCGACCAGCACCAGGGTCAGCGCCATCGGCACGCCCATGCGGCGCCGGCGCTGCCGCCACAGGGGGTTGGAGCGGATCAGCAGGCACAGGCACAGCGGCGTGAAGGTGAGTACGCCGAGGGTGTCGCCTACGAACCAGTTCCACCACCCGAAAGCCAGCGCCGGCTGGTCGAGAATGCCGAAGGCGGACAGGCTGCCGATGCCGACGCTGGCCGACACCAGGCAGGCCAGCGGCCCGCCGAGCAGCAGGAAGACCAGCGCCGTGCGCTCCCGTTCGAGGCTGTACCAGTCGTTGCCCAGCCGGCGGCGGATCAGCGTGCCGCCGATCCAGGCCTGGATGGTGGTGCCGGTGGCGATGCAGGCGGCCACCGCGGCGGTCGTCGGCGACAGGGTGCCGCTGACGACGGCCAGGCCGAGGTTAAGGCTTGCCGAGCCGATCCAGATGCCGGGCAAGGCGCTGCGGCCGAAACGCAGGGCCACCGCCAGGGCCAGGCCGGCGGCGGGGAAGATCGGACTGGCGTAGCCCTCGGCGGTCGCGAAAGCAAGGCTGAAGGCGCCCAGCGCCACATAGGCGATGGCGATCAGCAGGTTGCGGAGCAGGGCGGAAAAGGAAGTGGGGCGGGCAGGATCGGGCAGAGGCATGGGTCCGGGGGCGGCAGGGCGTGCCGGTTTCGGTCTGGTCACGCCAACGTGACCACGGAGTCAGCGCAGGATTCACAGATGTCGACGGCACGCCGGGCGGTTATCTTTACGGCAAT
>SSSX01000090.1 GCA_015657735.1 Zoogloeaceae bacterium | reverse complement strand
TTCCCAGCGCATCCCCAAGTCGTCCGGCAGCCAGTCGAGGACGAAGCAATCCACGCTCAGGGCGTAGTCCTTCAGGCGGTTCAACAGGCGCAGCAGCGGGCGTGTGTAGGCCGGGGCCAGCACGATGACGCGGAGGCCGACCAGCGGGCGCAGGTCCAAACGCTCCATCGGTGCGTCAGTCGGTACGACGGCCTCGGCGGTGGCGCCTCGCCAGATCCACCACCGCACCGGCTGCCATTCGTCGCCCACGTAGAGCCACGCCGAACCGACGGGTTTCTCGCCGGCCATGCGCATGTCGGCGAGTGGCGACAATGCCTGCAGCTGCATCACAGGGCCCCCCGAAAAGGATCGGGCGCCCCGGTGGGCAGGCTACGTGCCGGGGGTGTGCTGATGCGCTCTGCCTCCCGGCGCACCCAGTTCCGCCAGGTGGCCAGCCAATCGGCTTTGATCGCCTCGCGTCCGGGCTTGGCGATCCAGTAATCGCGGAATTTTTCGGCGACCTTCCGGATTTGGTCGGGCGTCCAGCTCGGGACTTCGGCGACTGCCCATTCCCCCCAGGGTTTCGGCAGTATCCAGTCGGCAGGAAGTCGTGAGCCCTTGGATTGCTTTCGTCGAGCGCAGTCGTTGTGGGGCTCGTCCCCTAACGACTCCTGTTCCTGTTCCTGTTCCTGTTCCTGATTACGTATAGTCTTACCGGAAGGCTTCCACGAAGGCTTTCCTGAAGCCTTACCGGAAGACTCCCCGTGCGACTCGAAAGCGCCTATGAACGCACCGGAAAATCCAGGCCCCAAGGCACAAACGAAAGCCTTGATTGCCTCCAGGGCTTCAAGCTTCAAGGGACATTCAGGGAGCAGATCAAACTCCGGCGCCCAGCTCTTCACCACGTTTGGAGACTCAGGTTTGTTGTGTTTGATTGCGTTTGGTAACCACATGAGGCGGGCGACGAAATCAGCTTTCGCCATGCCTTGTTCAGAGACTTCCCGAAAGGCTTCGTCGAAGGTCTCCGGCGACCAGCCCAGTTCCTCAGCCATTGCCGCCCGGCCAGCCCGGAAGAGCCCGGGAATCGGGCCAGTGTGGGGGCCGGTCAGCAAAAAGAACCACAGGCCTTGCCCGCTGGGCTGCACGGGCGATAGCGCACGGAATTTTTCGTCCGACCAGGTGCGGACCTCGATCTTTCGATAGCGGGCCATTTCAGATCCCCAGCCGGCGGGCCAGGCGGCGGACGGCCCGGGCATACTTTTCGGGGGGCAGGCCGGCGGCGGCGAGCGGGGCCTTTGCGGCGTCGCATGCGGGCCATGAGGCCCGGCGGCGGGGCTGGCGTGGCGCGAGGGGCTTGGTGCGGGGGGCGGCCATCACACAGCCTCGCCGCGGGCCAGCGCGTCAATCGCATCGGCAGGCCACGCCAGCATGCGATTGACGCGCTTAATTGGACGGACGCCGAAGTAATGTCCGTCGCGACACAGCGCAGCGCGCAGAGTCTGCGGGCGGACATGCAGCGCGGCAGCGGCCTGGTCGGTGGAGTAGGTCCGGGCGGCGAGCGGCGCGTCATTGCGCCGAGCGGTCGGTATGGGTGTGGCGTGCATCTGTCAGGCTCCTTGTCGGGGCCGGCTCCGGCGGGTGCCGTCGCTCGGACAGATGCGATTAGATTTACTTCAACGCCGTCGTTTTTCCCATACGGGAAACGGGAACACCTGCGGGACCACCTGTGGGAAACTTTCTTTTAGGCGGGAATCTTCTTGGCCTTCCGCCATTCTGAAATCCGCTTTGCGATGGACGAGTACAGGACGGTTTGAGGGTTTCCGTCACGGTCAATCCAGTGCAGAGCATCATGGTCGGGTTGTTCTACCGGAAACACGTCACGCGGGCCATGCTTCTTGAGCCACTTCATTGCATTTCGGGCAGTTGGCCTCCCCTTGTGCCCCTTCGTGATTTCCGGCCAGGACTCAATCATCTCGGCTTGCCACGCAACCATCCCATCAGTGCTCACGCCCGATTCGTCTCGTTGCGCATCTTCCGGTGCAATCTGCGACTCGACACCGGTGAGCGACTCGGGAGTCGGGCCGGTCGGGGGCGTCTCAACTTGAATATCTGATGCTACCGTTGTAGTCAGGATTGGTGGCGCTTCAGTCAGACACGTACCCACCAAGCCCCGCAACCACTGAGGGATGTTCCATTTCTTTTCGATCGCGAACAGCACCGCATCATCAATGCTCAACAACCTGTTGACCGGGTGCTCTCGCAAGTCCTGATCGAATGTTTTCTGATCTTTTGCTTGTTGCCACAGTTCGACCAGATCCCTTCGAAAGGGTCTTTCAAAGCCGCAAGGCCGAAGGACTATCCGTCCAGTCAACGGATGATCCATGCGATCAAGGATGGCTGACGTTCTACGCGAAACCTCCGAGTTCGAACCCTCGAAAAAAAGAGGGTCCAAATCCACTGAGATAGCCACAAAATCGGCAACTGTCAGAACCGAGCGGTCAAGCCAACGCCATTCCCAGTCGTTGGAGCCACGTTTTTCTTCAGACATTGCTACGCCCCTTCGGCGCCCTTCAAAAGAGGCACCGCGCCAGGCGGGTGAAGGAATCCCGCTCTTCGGTTCGCGGGCCTAGGCGCGGTGGTGGTGCTCTGCTATTGGGTCACTGCATCATCGGGTGCCGACGGATTTAGCCGCCTGGGCCAGAGTCGAGGTGCACTATCTTCCAGTTTTTTGTGCATTTCCGCGATTTTGCCGATTAAGGAATCAAGAGCCCACATGAAATTATCTTGGTTTTCATCGTTTTGATTGCGGAGCATTTCTCCTGGTTCTCCCCATGTCATCGCCGACAGTGCTTGCGCTTGGGCGATGACGTTACCCATCTCCCAAAGTGTTTCCTCGAAATTTTTCGAAATTTTTTCGATACTGTTCGATTTTGTGGCGAGTCCGTTCGATTGATCGACGTTAGCTGCATTAAAATTGGGAGTAGCCATGACGGAAGTTCCTGTTCACGTTGTGGTCAGGGCCGGCCCGGTGTTGGTAGCACCAGTTCGGCCCGCTTTGCCTGAATCCGTCAGGCGGCGGTGGTGCTCGGTCAGGTTGCGTGCTCCTCCTTCGGCTCAAGCCGAATTACCAGGCGCTGCCCGCAGGCTTCCGCATAGCGTCGAAGCGTTGCAAGGGATGGGGCGTGCTTGTGGCTTCCGGCACTGCTCTCGATGCGGGCAATCACCGGCTGGGATACCCCCATCCGCTCGGCAAGTTCCGCCTGCGTCAGCCCGGCACTTTGGCGGGCGCGCAGCAGTTCAGCCAGCGCCGCAAATTCATCGGCCAACCCTTCGTAAGCCTTCCGGAATGCCGGGTCGTGCTTGCTGGCGTCCTCGGCATAAGCACGAGGATCGAAGGAAACGGGTTTGTAGTCGGTCATGGTCTTACCTCTTTCATCCGGCGGCGAGCAGTGTCGAGATCCTTTGCCGGCGTCTGCTCGGTTTTCTTGATGAACCCATGAAGGACCACCACCCGGCGGCCGACAAGGGTGCAGAACATCGCCCGGCCGATGCCTTCCTGGCCCTTCGCTCGGATCTCGAAAAGCCCGTCCCCCATCGCCCGCGTGTAAGGCATACCCAGGTTTGGCCCGGTGTCGGTCATGCGCTCAGCAATGCGGATGAAACTGGCGCGAATCCCCGCGGGCCACTCCAGAATTTCGCCCTTCACGGCTTCGTTGTAGAACTCAATGGTGTAGCTCATCACAATATAGCTTTCATGCTATAAATTATCAATGCGCGCTCCGGTCAGGCTGTCACCACGCGCAGCCCGGCCGCCTGCTCGTCGCCCGGTTGCTCGATGCCGGCCTGTTCCAGAATCCAGGTTTCAATCTTCACATGCCACATGCGCAGCAGGTCGAGGGGGCGTTTCTTGTAATGTTTCTCCCGCGTCGCGCTCGGCTTGTGGCCCTGGATCTGGGCGACCACGCCTTCGGGTGCCTCAACCCATTCTGACAACGTGGCAAAGCTCCGACGCAGGCCGTGGATGGTCAAGTCGGGAATCCCGGCGGCAATCATCGCCCGGTCGTGGGCGCTGCTCGGCTCCTCAATGTGCCCCGATGCCGCGTTGCGGCTCCAGAACACAAACTCGGACGGCCTCCACTTGCTCAGGTCGTTTTCGATTCTCTTGCCGCGCAGGATGCGATGCACGGGGGGCGGAGTTTCGTTGATGGTCTTGAGTACAAGCAGCAGGCTTTTCACGTGCGGTGTAAGCGGAACGGTCCGGGTGCCGTCAAGCCCGCCCTTACTCTCGTCCTTGTCGCGGATGGTCATTGCGTTCCACTGGAAGTCGACATCGTCCCAGCGCAAGCCGGTCAGTTCGTTGCGACGTGGGCCGGTGAGAAGCACGGTTTGGAGATAGGCCGACTGCACCGGCTTCAGTTTCTTGACCTCGGCAAACCAAGCCTGAAGCTGCTCCCGCTGCAAGCAGTCGCCCTTCGAAGTCTTCTTCGGCAATGCCTCGCGAGCCGCGCGGGGCGTACAGGCGTCGGCGTGGATTTGGTCCCGGTACTCGGGGCGGTCGGCGCACCAGTTGAGGAAGGCGCGCAGCAGAGCATAGGCAAGGCGTGCATGAGTCGGCCGGTGGGAAGCTTCATCCTCCAGCCAGGCACGCACCCGGTCGGCGTCAATCTGGGCCAACGGAAGCAGCAGGAGCGGCCGCAGGGCTCCGGGCAGGGTCACGGCACTTTCGCCCTTCCTGCGCCCTCTGGTGCGTGGCTCGCCCCCCTCCTTGCTGACGTTCAGATGGTCGCCCAGGTGCGAAGCGCTCCACTTCGGCCGGCGGGCCTCGATGTACGCGGTCCAGACTTCGAGGGCGGGCGCTTCGATGCGGCGCGACTCTTCCCGCTTGGCCTCAATGGCCGCCAGCTTGTCGGCCTTCTCTTGGCGCGGGTCGATGCCCTGGTCAATGAGCGCTTGAAGACGGCGGGCCTCTGAGCGGGCATCGTCGAGGTTCCACACCTTCACGTCTCCGATGGTGATACGCATCGGGGTCTTCAGGAGCTTGCCGGCGAACACGAAGGACTTCGCACCGGCCGGGGTTACGCGGACACAGAGATGCTTCGGATCGTCGTCGAACACATAAACCGCTTGAGCGCCAGCCGGGGGAGTCAGTTTGCGAATGCGGTCGAGGGTCAGGCGGATGCGTTCGGTATCGCGGGCCATGTTCGTTGCTCCTTGGTGCCGGGAGCAACAGAACCTTCCATTGCTCCACCATTGCTCCCAATTCTACCAACACGCCTCAACACCAATCAACTGCAACTCATACAAAACTGCTGATTTTTAAAGACTTTGTACGTTTCACACCATCCTTATCAACACCAATAAACACGTAAAACTTTGGATTCATAACCCGTAGGTCGGCGGTTCGATTCCGCCCATCACCACCACAAATTTCAGCAAAAAGGCCAATCTGCGAGGATTGGCCTTTTTGCTTTTCGTTGCATGCCACACCGCCGAACCGGGTGTCGACACGACCGGACGTGGACGCAACAAAGGGCGCCGCAGCGCCCTTGTCTTGCCGGAGCCGGAAACGGTTCAGGCGGAGAACGACGACCCGCAGCCGCAGGTGCTGGTGGCGTTCGGGTTGCGGATCACGAACTGCGAACCCTCGAGGCCCTCGCTGTAGTCGATCTCGGCGCCGACCAGATACTGGTAGCTCATCGGATCGATCAGCAGCATGACGCCATCCTTCTCCATCACGGTGTCGTCGTCGTTGCGGATCTCGTCGAAGGTGAAACCGTACTGGAAGCCGGAACAGCCACCACCGGTCACAAAAACCCGCAGCTTGAGATCGGGATTGCCTTCCTCGATGATCAGATCCTTGACTTTGCTTGCCGCACTATCGGTGAAAATCAGCGGGCTCGGGGTCTCGGTCACGGCATTCATGAAACAACTCCTTCAAATTTATCGTCTAATTATCGTCAGCACCCAGACCTCGGTCAAGGCATGGGCAACAAATAGTCGACAAATTTAGTCGATTTTAGTTCAGGGCATCACCGGAAGCTGACCCAGACCCGCGGTTTCCGGCAGACCGAACAGGATGTTCATGTTCTGCACCGCCTGCCCTGCCGCCCCTTTGACCAGGTTGTCGATGACCGACAGCACCACGACCACGTCGCCGCCCTGCGGACGATGGACCGCGATGCGGCACATATTGGCCGACCGCACCGAGCGGGTGGACGGATGCGAGCCCTTCGGCATCACATCGACGAACGCCTCGCCGGCGAAGCGCGCCTCGAACAGCGCCTGCAGATCGACATCCTGTTTCAGGCGGGCATAGAGCGTCGCGTGGATGCCGCGGATCATCGGCGTCAGATGCGGCACGAAGGTCAGACCGACCGGCGCCTTGGCGTAGCGCGACAACCCCTGGCGGATCTCGGGCAGATGACGGTGGCCGGCGACGCCATAGGCCTGGAAGTTGTCGGCCGATTCGGAGAACAGAATGTGGGTTTCAGCCTTGCGCCCGGCGCCCGACACGCCCGACTTGGCGTCGGCGACCAGCCCGTCCAGCTCAACGATGCCCGCCTCGACCAGCGGCAGGAAACCCAGCTGGACGGCGGTCGGATAACAACCGGGGTTGGCGATCACGCGCGCCCCCTTGATGGCCTCCCGATTCACTTCGGGCAAGCCATACACCGCCTCGGCAACGAGTTCGGGGCAGGCATGCTTCATGCCGTACCACTTCTCCCATTCGGCGATGTCGGAAATGCGGAAGTCGGCCGCGAGGTCGATGACCTTGACGCCGGCCGCCACCAGCTCGACCGCCTGCTGCATCGCGATTCCGTTGGGGGTGGCGAAGAACACCACGTCGCAGGCGCCCAGGTCGGCCGACTGCGGATCGACGAAACGCAGATCGACCCGGCGGCGCAGGCTCGGGAACATGTCCGCCACCGGCACGCCGGCATCGCCACGGGAAGTGATCGCCTTCAGCTCGACCTCCGGGTGCTGCGCCAGCAAACGCAGCAACTCGACCCCGGTGTACCCGGTTCCACCCACCACACCAACCTTGATCATGCTCGCCCCCAACAGGAAAGAACCACCGCGACGCTGCGGCAGGCTCGCCGCAGTGCCCGGAAGATACTACGTCCAGATGACAAAAAGCCGCCCGGAGGCGGCCTTTCGATACCACATCGAAACGCTTAACGCTTCGAGAACTGCTTGCGACGACGCGCCTTGCGGAAGCCGACTTTCTTACGCTCGACTTCGCGGGCATCGCGAGTCACCAGACCGGCCTTCTTCAGCGGGGACTTGAGCTCCGCATCGTAGTCGATCAGCGCACGGGTGATGCCGTGACGGACCGCACCGGCCTGACCGGATTCGCCACCGCCGGTCACGTTGACCAGAATGTCGAAGGTGTCGACGAAGTTGGTCAGCACCAGCGGCTGGCGCACGATCATGCGGCCGGTTTCGCGGGAAAAGAACTGGTCTACCGGCTTGCCGTTCACGACGATGTTGCCGGAGCCCTTCTTGATGAAGACGCGGGCAACAGCCGACTTGCGGCGACCGGTACCATAGTTGTAAGTCACAGCCATGATCGGCTCCTGTTAGATCGCGAGAACTTTGGGCTGCTGGGCGGCGTGCGGATGCTCGGCGCCGGCGTAGCACTTCATCTTCTTGAGCATCGCGTAGCCGAGCGGGCCCTTGGGCAGCATGCCCTTGACGGCCTTTTCCAGCACGCGAGCGGGGAAGCGCTGCTGCAGCTTGGTAAAGTTGGTTTCGTAGATGCCGCCCGGGTAGCCGGAGTGACGATAGTACTTCTTGTCCTGGGCCTTGTTGCCGGTCACGCGCAGCTTGTCGACGTTGACGACGACGATGAAGTCACCGGTATCGACGTGCGGCGTGTAGATGGCTTTATGTTTGCCGCGCAAGCGACGCGCAACTTCGGAAGCAAGCCGACCAAGGACCAAATCCGTCGCATCAACAACGAACCAGTCGCGCTTGACCTCATGCGGCTTGGCAGAAAACGTTTTCATGAAGATCCCTCAGACTTTTCCCGACACCGGGAACGACCATAATTCGGAAAGCCGCGGATTCTACTCCGCAGTTCGGAGCCGTGTCAAACCCCATCGCAAGACAAAAAAAAGCGCAGATCGGGAAGATCTGCGCTAAATCCACACCAAAGGAGGAGGGTGGAGGAGACACCTTTCAGCCGCTTCGAACTACAAAAGCAACTGGACTGAAGCCAGTATGGCCACGCGAACGCCCCGGCGCAAGCTTTATTTGTGCGCTGCAGTATAAATATTTTGATCACAAAATAAGAGTTTTTTATACTTCAAAAACCCCAGCATCTGCGCGGGATTTACCAACAATAAAATCACGACGAATGAATTTTGACGGACGCCCGCCGAACCCTCCGGCAATATTTTTGCTGCACCGCAGCAAACACCTTCCGGAAACCTGCCCCGGCCCGGTTACAATCCAGCTTCGCGGAGCGGGCCCGACGGTCGCGCCCGCCCGCTGATTTCAGGGGAATCGAAGGATGGAATGCGTAGTCAAGTGGGGCGGCCCGGACGGTATGAGCTTCATCGCGGAAACAGGTTCCGGACATCTGGTGCCGATGGATGGCGCGCCGGACGCCGGCGGGCGCAATCTGGCCCCGCGCCCGATGGAAATGATGCTGGCCGGCGCCGGCGGGTGCACGGCCTTTGACGTCGTGCTGATCCTCAAGCGCAGCCGCCAGGACGTCACCGACTGCGCGGTGAGCCTGAAGGCCGAGCGCGCCGACACCGACCCGAAGGTGTTCACCCGCATCGCTTTCCACTACAAGGTCAGCGGCCGCAACCTGAAGCCGGAGTCGGTCGAGCGGGCGATCAAGCTTTCTTACGAGAAGTACTGTTCGGCGACAGTGATGCTCGGCAAGACCGCCGAGATCGAGCACAGCTGGGAAATCGTCGAAGCGTGAGCGCCGAAGCCCGAGCGTCGGCGCAGGGCGGACTCAGACCCAGTAGGCCACGCCGGTCATCAGCTTCGACGTGGCCTTCATCGCGGCCTTGACCGGCACGGGCAGTTCGACGGCGCCGAGGCGCAGCGCCGTTTCGGCGTGAGCCACTTCATCGGCCCTCATCTGCTCGACGATCTCCCGCGAACGCGCATCCTGGGCCGGCAGGCGGTCGAGGTGGCGGGTCAGGTGAGCCTCGACCTGCCTCTCGGTTTCGGCGAGAAAGCCGAGATTCACGCCGTCGCCAAAGCGCGCGGCGAGCATTCCGATCGCCAGCGAGCCGCCATACCACAGCGGATTGAGCAGGCTCTTGCGCCCACCCAGTTCGGCGATCCGCGTTTCCGTCCAGGCCAGATGCTCGGTCTCCTCGTGGGCCGCGCCTTCGAGGGCACGCTTGATCCCCTCGTCCCGCGACATCAGCGCCTGCCCCTGGTAGAGCGCCTGGGCGCAGATCTCGCCACAATGGTTCACCCGCATCAGCGCCGCGGCGTGGCGCTTTTCCTCGTCCGACAGCCCGACCTCGGGCAGCCCCTGGCCGGGCATCGGCCGCACCGTGTGGGCGCTGGCGAAAACCGTCCGCAGCGCCTTGTCGAAACCGACGATCAACTGGTCAATCATGTCTTGCGACCTCGAAATGCATGATGTTCAGCGCAGCCCGGCCTCGCGGCGCAGCGCGTCGACGATCTGCGCCAAGGCCGGACGGGCCATGCCCGGCGGGCAGAAATATTCTTTGGCGAGCACCGCATGCTGCCGGTTGAAGGCGTTTTCTTCGATGCGCAGCCAGGCATCGTTGCGCGAGCGCACCCACTCGCCGCCCGGACGGCCGAACGCATAGAGCCGGCGTTCGGCCGTCTCGCAGCGGATACCTTCGTAACTGATGTTCTCGGCGCCCCCCGAACCGCGCACGACCAGCGTATAGCGCACCACACCGTCGTCGGCGAGGCTGAGCGACTTCGCGTCGATAAAGAAGCGCGCGGTGGCCGACGGACTGACGTAAAGGGGAATCAGGTCCGGTTCGGACGGCAGCGGCGGCAGCTTGAGCTCGGCCTCCTTCCACTCGGGCTTGCCCGCATCCTCGAACAGTGCGGAGCGCTGGGCCAGGGCCGGAGGCGAACAGAGAAACGCGGCAGCCAAGGCCGGCAAAACACCCAGGCACAAACGGCGGCGGACGGAAGCCATGGAAACTTTCAGCGGAGCGAAGCCGCGATTCTACCGCTTCCCCCGCCAGCCGGGCCACGGGCCCGGCGGCACGAAAGGCTAGCCGGCGATGGCCGCCTCGATCTCGGCAAAGGTGCGCGCCACTTCGGAGGTCTGCAGCGGAATGCCCATCTGACGGGCGATCTGCGACGCGGAGAAAATCCCCCGCACCGCCTGCACCCCGCCATCCCCCTCCTCGACGACCAGCGCGTGCTGGCGACCGCAGGCCTTGAGGGTGGCGACGACATGGCCGACCTCGGAACGCAGCACATCCTCCAGCGACACGGCATCCATCTCGTCGGTGGCGGTCATGATGTCGCTGACGGTGAGTTCCTCGTGGCGCATCATGCGTTCGCGCGCGACGCGGGTCGGCTTCTCGCCGAGCAGGTCGCTGGCGGTGACGATGCCGGCGACCCGCTTGTTGGCGTCGGTCACGAAGAGCAGGCGCACACTGCGCAGGATCATGCTGTGGTTGGTTTCGGCCAGCGAGACATCGTGGCCGATGGTGGCGGCGGGAATCCGCCGCAGGTCGGTCATCACCTCGATGGCCGGCGACGACAGGCCGACCTTGGCAACGCTCCAGGCGTCTGTCACTTCACAGCTGCCGCGCTGGACCCGGAACTGTTTGATCGGCGGATAGTGCAAGCGCTCCATGGTGTCTCCTCCCAAAGTAGCCGACGTCGAAAAACCGGAGTCGCGATGAGCGACTCCGGACAGAACCGGTTTCAGGATTGAGACAGGACTTGCCGCGCGGAGTTCGGGGCGACGGCATCAGGACGGCGGCGGAGGCTCGGCCGGACCGCCGAGGAGCCGGTAGCTTTCGGGGATGTCGAACAGCCGGTCGCGGAACAGCAGGCGCGCCAGTTCCACCAGCGCCGACTGATACACCCCGCGCTTGAACTCGATCACCGCCTCGAGCGGCACCCAGTAATAACTCCAGCGCCAGGCATCGAACTCCGGGTGAGTGCTGGCGCGCAGGCAGACGTCGGAATCGCGCCCCACCAGTCGCAACAGAAACCAGATCTGCTTCTGCCCGCGATAGGTGTTGCGCCATTCGCGCTTGATCCAGTGCTTGGGCACCTCGTAACGCAACCAGCCGCGCGTGCGGCCGATGATGCGGACGTGCTCAGGCTTCAAGCCGACTTCTTCGAAGAGCTCACGGTACATGGCCTGTTCCGGCGATTCGCCGTGCTTGATTCCGCCTTGCGGAAACTGCCAGGAATGTTCTCTTATCCGTTTGCCCCAGAAAACCTCGTTGCGCGCATTCACCAGAATGATGCCGACGTTAGGCCGATAGCCTTCACGGTCGAGCATGGTGCAACCTTCAATTCATGAACTGCCTTGAATTCTTCCACATTTCACCCAACCGTGAAAGGCGCCGACCCGATTTGGTGCGGCCCGACAGGCGCACGGGTGCGCGCACAGGCGCCGGTGCACGCTAAAATTAAAAGCTAACTTTCAACGGACTCCGTTCCATGCGTGCCTCCCAGTTCTTTCTCTCGACCCTCAAGGAAGCCCCGTCCGACGCCGAAATCGTCAGTCACAAGCTGATGCTGCGGGCCGGGCTGATCAAACGCCTCGCCGGCGGCATCTACACCTGGATGCCCCTGGGCCTGCGCGCGCTGCGCAAGGTGGAAGCCATCGTGAGGGAAGAAATGAACCGGGCCGGCGCCATCGAAGTGCTGATGCCCGCGGTGCAACCGGCCGAACTGTGGCAGGAATCCGGCCGCTGGGATTTCTACGGCCCCGAGCTGCTGCGCATCAAGGACCGCCACGAGCGCGACTTCGTCATCGGCCCAACCCACGAGGAAGTCATCACCGACGTGGTCCGCCGCGAGCTGAAGAGCTACCGCCAGCTGCCCAAGCACTTCTACCAGATCCAGACCAAGTTCCGCGACGAGATCCGCCCCCGCTTCGGCGTGATGCGCGGCCGCGAATTCACGATGAAGGACGGCTATTCCTTCCACAGCTCCTTCGAGGATCTGCAGCGTGAATACCGCAACATGTACGACACCTACCACCGCATCTTCAACCGCCTCGGCCTGAAGTTCCGCGCGGTGGCCGCCGACACCGGCTCGATCGGCGGCACCGGCTCCCACGAATTCCACGTCATCGCCGAAACCGGCGAGGACGACATCGCCTACTGCCCGGCCTCCGACTACGCCGCCAACGTCGAACTGGCCGAAGCCGTGGCGCCCGCCGGCGCGCGCCTGGCCGCCAGCGCGGCGCTGGCCAAGGTGTCCACCCCGGGCGTCAAGACCATCGACGCCCTGGCCGACTTCCTGAAGATCCCCGCCGAGCGCACCGTCAAGGCCATCGTCGTCGAAGGCGACGACGCCTCCGGCGGCAAGCCGGTGCTGCTGCTGCTGCGCGGCGACCACGAACTCAACGAGATCAAGGCCCAGAAGCTCGCCGGCATCCGCAACCCGCTGACCTTCGCGACGCCGGCCGACATCCTCACCGCCTTCGGCGCCAATGGCGGCTCGCTCGGCCCGGTCGGCTTTGGCGGCCGCGTGGTGATGGACCGCAGCGTGGCCACGATGTCCGATTTCGTCACCGGCGCCAACGACGACGACTACCACTTCACCGGCGTCAATATCGGCCGCGACTTCCCCGAGGGCGAAATCGCCGACCTGCGCAACGTCGTCGCCGGCGATCCCTCGCCGGACGGCAAGGGATCGCTCGACATCTGCCGCGGCATCGAAGTCGGCCACATCTTCCAGCTGCGCACCAAGTACGCCGACGCCCTCAACTGCAAGTTCCTCAACGAGCAGGGCAAGGAGCAGATCATGGAGATGGGCTGCTACGGCATCGGCGTGTCGCGCATCCTCGGCGCCGCCATCGAACAGAACTACGACGCCCGCGGCATCATCTGGCCGCAGGCCATCGCCCCCTTCGAAGTCGCCATCGTGCCGATGGGCTACGCCAAGTCCGAAGCCGTCCGCGCGGCCGCCGACCAGCTCTACGCCGAACTCGCCGCCGCCGGCATCGACGCCTTCCTCGACGACCGCGACGAGCGCCCCGGCTCGCTGCTGGCCGACAACGAACTGATCGGCACGCCGCACCGGGTCGTCATCGGCGAGCGCGGCCTGAAGGACGGCGTGGTCGAATACCAGGGCCGGCGCGACGAAGCCGCCACCCGGCTGGCCGTCGCCGAGGTCGCCGCGACCGTCATCGGCAAACTCAAAGGCTGACCGTGACCGGCCTGCGCCGCGCCCTTGCCTCGACCCTCGTCGCGCTGCTGCTGGCCGGCGCAGCGGGCGGCGCGCGGGCCGGCAACCAGCAGTACGAACCGCTGGCCGCCAGCGTGCAGGCCGCCCTGCACGCGGCGGTGGCCGACCAGGCGCCGCTCGACGCGAGCTTCCAGCGCTCGCCGGAGCGGGCGCGCTGGCTGGCCGAGATGTCGCAGCGCCTGGCCCGCCGCATCCCCGACGAAACCTCCCGCTCCGAGCTGCTGCGCGCCGTGCACTACGAAGCCACCCGCGCCGGCCTCGACCCGCAACTGGTGCTCGGCCTGATCCAGGTCGAAAGCGGCTTCAAGAAATACGCGCTGTCGACCGCCGGCGCCCGCGGCTACATGCAGGTCATGCCGTTCTGGACCAGGCTGATCGGCAACCAGGAAAGCAACCTCTTCCACATGCGCACCAACCTGCGCTTCGGCTGCACGATCCTGCGCCACTACCTCGACATCGAAAAGGGCGATCTCTTCCGCGCCCTCGGCCGCTACAACGGCAGCCTCGGCCGCGCCGAGTATCCGAACCTGGTCCGCGGCGCCTGGGAACGCAACTGGTCGTACACCACGATCCGCCTCGCGCAGAATCCCTGAAGCCAGGCCACCCCGACGCAAAACGGGCTCCGTATCGCGGAGCCCGTTTGGTTTGAGCGCGCCGGCGGATCGATCAGGCCACGATGATCCCGCCGCCCAGGCACACCCGGCTTTCGTAGATCACCACGCTCTGCCCCGGCGTCACCGCCCACTGCGGCTGGGCGAAGGCGATCTCGGCGCGGCCAGCGGCCAGCGCGTCGATCTCGCACGGCGCATCCGGCGTGCGGTAGCGCGGCTTGGCGGTGTAGACCCAGTGCGTACGCGGGTCGCGTCCCGACACCCAGGAAAGATCGGCGGCGACCAGACGCTCCTTCAGCAGCGCCGGATGGTCGTGACCCTGCACGACGTACAGCACGTTCTTCGCCATGTCCTTGTGCGCCACATACCAGGCGTCGTGTTCGCCGGCGTCGTCCTGATTGCCCTTGATGCCGCCGATCAGCAGGCCCTTGCGCTGACCGATGGTGTGATGCATCAGCCCCTGGTGCTGACCGATCACCCGGTCTCCATCGAGCGTGCGGATCTCGCCCGGTCTGGCCGGCAGATAGCGCGACAGGAACTCGCGGAACGGCCGCTCGCCGATGAAGCAGATGCCCGTCGAATCCTTCTTGGCATGGACGTGCAGGCCGGCCGCCTCGGCCATCTTGCGCACATCGCGCTTGTAGAGATGGCCTATCGGGAAAAGCGTTTTCGATAGCTGCGCCTGATTGAGCCGATACAGGAAGTAGCTCTGGTCCTTGGTGCCATCCTCGGCTTTCAGAAGCTGAAATTCGGTACGCCCGTCGTTGGTCCATTCGCGCACCTGGGCGTAGTGGCCGGTGGCGATGCGGTCGGCGCCGAGCGTCATCGCATGGTCGAGGAAAGCGCGGAACTTGATCTCCGAATTGCACAGGATGTCCGGGTTCGGCGTGCGGCCGGCCTCGTATTCGTGCAGGAAGTCGGCAAACACGCGCTCCTTGTATTCCTTCGAGAAATTGACGACTTCCAGGTCGATGCCGAGCACATCGGCCACCGACACCACATCCACCAGATCCTGGCGCGTCGAACAGTATTCGTCGTCATCGTCGTCTTCCCAATTCTTCATGAACAGGCCGACCACGTCGTAGCCCTGCTGCTTGAGCAGCAAGGCCGCCACCGACGAATCCACGCCGCCGGACATGCCGACGACGACTTTTTCCTTACGAGACATTCGGTCCCTCTCCCTTCAGCCACTCTTCCAGGGGCAACACCACGGCCGGATCGCCGCGTGCCCCGAATCAGGTATCCATCACAGAACGTGCGCCGCCGCCAGCAGCGGCCGCGCGGCCGTCACGCGTCGTAGTGCCGGATCAGCTCCAGCGGAAAACGCCGGCCGACCAGGTAGTCCTCGCAGCACTGCAGGATCAGCGGACTGCGATGGCGTTCGCGGCTCGCCCGCAGCTCGTCGACGCTCATCCACACCGCCCGCACGATGCCGCTGTCGAGCCGGCGCTGCGGATCGAAGCCGGTGAGCGTCCCGCCGAAGGCGAACCGCAGATAGGTGATGTCGCCGACCGGCCGCGGCCACTGGTAGATGCCGACCAGGAACTCCGGCCTGAAGTGATGTGCGGTTTCCTCCAGCGCCTCGCGGGCGGCGGCCTCCACCAGCGACTCGCCCTGATCGAGGTGACCGGCCGGCTGGTTGAAGCGCAGGCCGTCCTCGGTTTCCTCCTCGACCATCAGAAAGTGCCCGTCGCGCTCCACCACGGCGGCCACCGTGACATTCGGCTTCCAGATCCTCATCGGCATCCCGTCCCGGCAAAATTGTTATTTTAGCGCCCTTCGGAGCGGCGGTCCGCAGGCCTGCGGAATGCGCTAGAATCGAAAGCTTAATATTTCTGTTCTACAGCTGGAGATCCCCACAATGTCAATGGCAGACCGCGACGGTTTCATCTGGTACGACGGCAAGCTCGTCCCGTGGCGTGAGGCAACCACCCACGTGCTCACCCACTCCCTCCACTACGGCCTGGCCGTCTTCGAGGGCGTCCGCGCGTACAACACCGTCAACGGCACAGCCATTTTCCGTCTCGCCGAGCACACCCAGCGTCTGCTCAACTCCGCCAAGATCTACATGATGGACATCCCCTACACCAAGGACGTCCTGATGGAAGCCCAGCGCGAAGTGGTCCGCGCCAACAAGCTCGAATCGTGCTATCTGCGCCCGATCGCCTTCTACGGCTCCGAAAAGATGGGCATCTCGACCAAGGGCGCCACGGTGCATGTCGCCATCGCCGCCTGGCCGTGGGGCGCCTACCTCGGCGAAGACGGCCTCGAAAAAGGCATCCGCGTGAAGACCTCGTCCTTCGCCCGCCATCACGTCAACGTGACGATGCCGCGCGCCAAGCTGGCCTCCACCTACGCCAACTCGATCCTCGCCAACGCCGAGGCCACCGATGCCGGCTACGACGAAGCCCTGCTCCTCGACACCAACGGCTTCGTCGCCGAAGGCGCCGGCGAGAACCTCTTCGTGATCAAGGACGGCGCGATCTACGAACCCGAAATCGCCTCCGCCCTCACCGGCATCACCCGCTCGTCGGTGATCCAGGTGGCCAAGGAATTCGGCCTCGAGGTGGTCTCCAAGCGCATCACCCGCGACGACATCTACATCGCCGACGAAGCCTTCTTCACCGGCACCGCCGCCGAAGTCACGCCGATCCGCGAACTCGACGGTCGCGTCATCGGCGAAGGCAAGCGCGGCCCGATCACCCACAAGCTGCAGTCGCGCTTCTTCGACATCGTCAACGGCAAGGCGCCCGAGTACGAGCACTGGCTGGCCTACATCTAAGACCACAGGGAGACATCGATGCCCGAAAACCAGGACAAGACCAAACCGATCGAAATCACCGCCGCGCAGCTGCCGCTGCACTGCCCGATGCCCGACGCCCCGCTGTGGGCGCGCCATCCGCGCGTCTTCCTCGACGTCACCTCCGAAGGCCATGCCACCTGCCCTTACTGCGGCGCGCGCTACGTCTTCAGCGGCGAACTGCCCAAGGGCCACCACTGAGCCTGCCGGCACGATGCGCAGCACGGGGGCGGCAACGCCCCCGTGTCGCATCCGACCCCACCCCGATCCGATGACGAGCCCGATCTTCACATCTCCCGAGGAGGCCGAGGCCGCCTTCTACACCGCCCTCACCCACGCCGACCTCGACGGCATGATGACCGTGTGGTCCGAAGACGACGAAGTCGTCTGCATCCACCCGGGCAGCATCCGCCTGGTCGGCCTGGCGGCGATCCGCGAATCGTGGCGGCAGCTCTTCAACGCCGGCACCCGCATCATCGTGCACCCGACCCAGCCGGTGCAGTGGCTCAACGTGATGACCGCCGTGCACACCGTCCATCAGCGCGTGCACCTCGAAGGCGACCACCGCCTGCATCCGCCGATCATCGCCACCAACGTGTTCACCCGCGGCCCGCTCGGCTGGCGGATGGTCCTGCACCACGCCTCGCCGGCGCCCGACATGGACAACCTGCGCGGCAGCGACAGCCCCCACGTCGTCCATTGACGCGCCCCACGCCCGACGACGCCTACCGCGCCCCGCGCTGGCTGCCCGGCGGCCACGCGCAAACCATCTGGCCGCTGCTGCGCAAGGGCGCGCCGCCCGACTTCCGCCGCGAACGGTGGGCGACCCCCGACGGCGACTTCATCGATCTCGACTGGCTGCCCGAGCGCCCCGGCGCGCCGCTGGTGGTCATCTTCCACGGCCTTGAAGGCTCGAGCCGCTCGCCCTACGCCCGCAGCCTGATGCGCCAGCTGGCGGCGCTCGGCTGGAACGGCGTCGTGCCCCACTTCCGCGGCTGCTCCGGCGAACCCAACCTGCTGCCCCGCGCCTACCATTCGGGCGACGCCGACGAGATCGACTGGATTCTCGAACGCCTCGCCGCGCGCTTTCCGGGCGTGCCGCGTTTCGCCGCCGGCGTGTCGCTGGGCGGCAATGCGCTGCTGCTGTGGCTCGGCACCCGCGGCGACGCCGCCGGCCGGATCGTCGCCGGCGCCGCCGCGGTCTGCCCGCCTCTCGACCTGGCCGCCGCCGGCCACCACCTCGGCCGCGGCTTCAACCGGCTGTACACCCGCCACTTCCTCGCCACGCTCAAGCACAACGCCGCCGCCAAACTACGGCGCCACCCCGGCCTGTTCGACGCCGACGCGCTGCACCGCGCGACCAGCCTGTACGACTTCGACAACCTCGTCACCGCCCCGCTGCACGGTTTTCGCGACACCGACGACTACTGGTCGCGCGCCTCGAGCAAACCCCACCTGCCCGGCATCCGCGTGCCGACGCTGCTGCTCAACCCGCTCAACGACCCCTTCCTGCCGGCGCAGCACCTGCCCGGCCGGCATCAAGTCTCGCCGGCCGTGCGCCTCGAACAGCCCGCCGAGGGCGGCCACGTCGGCTTCGTCAGCGGCCCGTGGCCCGGCCGGCTGGACTGGCTGCCGGGCCGCCTCGTGCGCTTTTTCACGGAGCTTGGCAGATGCTGAACCGCGCTGCCGGCAAACGTTCAGGCCGTCACCGAAGCGCCATGCCGCGCTGCGTATAATTCACCTTTCATCATTTTCGACCGGAGCTTTCCGCATGTTCGTCCCCGCCCCCGAGATCTTCAAGGCCTATGACATCCGCGGCATCGTCGACAAGACGCTGACCGCCGAAGCCGTGCGTGCGATCGGCCACGCCCTCGGCTCCGAGGCCGTCGCCCGCGGGCAGGCGGCCATCGCCGTCGGCCGCGACGGCCGCCTGTCCGGCCCTGAACTCGCCGGCGCGCTGTCCGACGGCATCCGCGCGGCGGGCGTGGACGTCATCGACGTCGGCTGCGTGCCGACGCCCCTCACCTACTTCGCCGCTTACGAACTCGGCACGAACTCCTGCGTCTCGGTCACCGGCAGCCACAATCCGCCCGACTACAACGGCCTCAAGATGGTGCTCGGCGGCCAGACCCTGTTCGGCGAACTGATCCAGGCGCTGCGCCAGCGCATCATCGACGGCAAGCTGGTGCACGCCGCCGCGCCCGGCAAGCTCACCCAGGCCGACGTGGTGCCCGCCTACCTCGCGAAGATCGTCGGCGACGTGAAGCTCGCCCGCCCGATGAAGGTGGTGATGGACTGCGGCAACGGCGTCGCCGGCGCGGTGGCGCCGGAACTCTTCAAGCGCCTCGGCTGCGAACTGGTCGAACTGTTCTGCGAGGTGGACGGCAACTTCCCCAACCACCACCCCGACCCTTCCAAGCCCGAAAACCTCGCCGACGTAATCCGCGTGCTGCGTGACACCGATGCCGAGATCGGCCTCGCCTTCGATGGCGACGGCGACCGCCTCGGCGTCGTCACCAAGGATGGCGAGATCATCTTCCCCGACCGCCAGCTGATGCTGTTCGCCGAGGACGTGCTGTCCCGCGTGCCGGGCGGCGAGATCATCTACGACGTCAAATGCACCCGCAACCTGGCCGGCTGGATCACCGCCCGCGGCGGCAAGCCGACCATGTGGAACACCGGTCACGCGCTGGTCAAGGCCAAACTCAAGGAAACCGGCGCCCCGCTGGCCGGCGAGATGAGCGGCCACGTGTTCTTCAAGGAGCGCTGGTACGGCTTCGACGACGGCCTCTACACCGGCGCCCGCCTGCTCGAGATCGTCTCCCGCCACGCCGACGCCAACCCGGTGTTGAAGAATCTGCCCAACGCCACCAGCACCCCCGAACTCAACATCAAGATGAACGAAGGCGAGCCCTTCGCGCTGGTGGACAAGCTCAAGGCCGAAGCCAGGTTCGACGGCGCCGAAAGCATCCTCACCATCGACGGCGTGCGCGTCGAATACGCCGACGGCTTCGGCCTCGCCCGCCCGTCCAACACCACGCCGGTCGTCGTGCTGCGCTTCGAAGCCGACAACGAAGCGGCGATCGCCCGCATCCAGGCGGATTTCCGCCGTGCCATCGAAGGCGTGTGGCCGGGAGTCAAGCTGCCGTTCTGACCCGGCCTGCATAGGGCGCGAAGCGGCGACGGGGGAAACCCTGTCGCCGTTGTCGTTTGTGCCCGCCCGCGCGCCGGCACGGCGCCATCCATAGCGGATGTTCTAGAATCGTCCCCAGCCCACCACCAGGAGACCGCCATGCAGTTGCTCACCCTCGTCGGCATGCTCATCACCATCGTCAGCGTCGTCTTTGCGATGGCCAACACCACCGAGGTGACGGTGACGCTGCTGAGCAGCAGCTTCACCGGCCCGCTGGGCGTCGTGCTGCTGATGGCGCTGGGGGTCGGCGGATTGATCGTCGCGCTGGTTTCCACCCCCGGGACGCTGCGCCGCCAGTGGCGCATCAAGCATCTCGACAAGCGCGTGGCCGAACTCGAAAAAACCTGCGCCAGCCAGAAGGAGCGGATCGCCCGCCTCGAACGCGG
The DNA here is from genome assembly GCA_015657735.1 of Zoogloeaceae bacterium. Lineage (GTDB taxonomy): Bacteria > Pseudomonadota > Gammaproteobacteria > Burkholderiales > Rhodocyclaceae > Zoogloea. The sequence goes on along the minus strand of SSSX01000090.1, from coordinate 3,886 downwards.
AGAGGACGCTCCGCAACTCACGCCGACGCCGGCCTTCGACGTGAATGCCTCGCGGCTGATGTTCTGACGGCCGCTCCCGCGGCCCGCGCGGAGCTCGCAACCCGCCAAAAACAAACCCGGCTCGGAGCCGGGTTTTGTTTTGGCGAAGCGGGGACGGCGGATTACAGCTTGCCAGCCACCCAGCCGGCCACCGAATCCAGCGCCGCCGGCAGCGCCGCGGCGTCGGTGCCGCCGGCCTGGGCCATGTCGGGACGGCCGCCACCCTTGCCGCCCACCTGCTGGGCGACGAAGTTGACCAGCTCGCCGGCCTTGACCTTGCCGGTCAGGTCGGCGGTGACGCCGGCGATCAGGCTGACCTTGCCGTCATTGACGCTGGCCAGCACCACCGCCGCGCTCCTGAGCTTGTCCTTTAGCTTGTCGAGGGTTTCGCGCAGGGTCGCCACGTCGGCGCCGTCCAGCGTCGCGGCGAGCACCCTGGCGCCGCCCACCTCGAGCGCCTGACCGGCGAGGTCGTCGCCCTGGCTGGCGGCGAGCTTGCTCTTGAGGCGGGCCAGTTCCTTTTCCAGCGCCTTCACGTTGTCCATCACCTGGGCGACGCGGGCCAGCACTTCCTGCGGCTGGGCCTTGAGCGCGCCGGTCACGCCGTCGAGCAGCGCCTGCTGCTGCTGCACCAGCGCCACCGCCACGTCGCCGCACACCGCTTCGATGCGCCGCACGCCGGCCGCCACGCCACCTTCGAGGGTCACCTTGAACAAACCGATGTCGCCGGTGCGGGCGACGTGGGTGCCGCCGCACAGCTCCTTGGACGAGCCGATCGACAGCACGCGCACCTCGTCGCCGTACTTCTCGCCGAACAGCATCATCGCGCCGGTCTTCTGCGCCGACTCGATGTCCATCACGCGGGCCTCGGTGGCCGCGTTGGCGAGAATCTCGTCATTGACGATGCGTTCGATGCGGGCGATCTCGTCGGCCCTCACCGGCTGGGTGTGGGCGAAGTCGAAGCGGGTTTTGTCCGGATCGACCTGCGAACCCTTCTGCTGCACGTGCGCGCCGAGCACCTCGCGCAGCGCCTTGTGCATCAGGTGGGTGGCCGAGTGGTGGCGGGCGGTGCGGGCGCGGGCCAGGGTGTCGACCCGGGCGGTGACGCCGTTGCCGACGGTCAGCTTGCCGGTCTTGACGACGCCGTGGTGGCCGAAGACGGCGGCCTGGATCTTCTGGGTGTCCTCCACCGCGAAGATGCCGTGCACCGAGCGCAGCTCGCCGCGGTCGCCCACCTGGCCGCCGGATTCGGCGTAGAACGGGGTGTCGTCGAGGACCACCACGCCCATCTCGCCTTCGTCGAGTTCATTGACCGGCACGCCGTCCTTGTACAGCGCCAGCACATTGCCCTTGGCCTCGAGGCCGTCGTAGCCGTGGAAGGTGGTCGCCGGGCCGTCGTATTCGAGGTTGGCGGCCATCTTGAACTTGCCGGCGGCGCGGGCCTGTTCCTTCTGGCGGGCCATCGCCGCGTCGAAAGCGGCGGAGTCGACGGTCACGTCGCGTTCGCGGCACACGTCGGCGGTCAGGTCGAGCGGGAAGCCGAAGGTGTCGTGCAGCTTGAAGGCGGTTTCGCCGTTGAACACGGTGTTGCCGGCCGCGGCCATGGCGGCCAGTTCGCCTTCGAGGATCGCCATGCCGTTTTCGATGGTGGCGAAGAAGCGCTCTTCTTCCTGCTTGAGGATGTCGGTGACGCGCTGCTGGCCGGCCTTCAGCTCGGGATAGGCGTCGCCCATCTCGGCGACGAGGTCGGGCACCATCTTGTGGAAGAAGGCGGCACGGGCGCCGAGCTTGTAGCCGTGGCGGATGGCGCGGCGGATGATGCGGCGCAGCACGTAGCCGCGACCTTCGTTGCCGGGGATCACGCCGTCGGCGATCAGGAAGGAGCAGGCGCGGATGTGGTCGGCCAGCACCTTGAGGGACGGACTGTCCATGTCGGCGCCGGAGGTCTCGCGGGCGGCGGCGGCGATCAGGGCCTGGAACAGGTCGATCTCGTAGTTGGCGTGCACGTGCTGCAGCACGGCCGAAATCCGTTCGAGGCCCATGCCGGTATCGACCGACGGCTTGGGCAGCGGATGCATCACGCCGGCCTCGTCGCGGTTGAACTGCATGAACACGTTGTTCCAGATTTCGATGAAGCGGTCGCCGTCCTCCTCGGCGGAGCCCGGCGGGCCGCCCCAGATGTGCTCGCCGTGGTCGTAGAAGATTTCGGTGCACGGGCCGCAGGGGCCGGTGTCGCCCATCATCCAGAAATTGTCGGAGGCGTAGCGGGCGCCCTTGTTGTCGCCGATGCGGATCACCCGTTCAGACGGAACGCCGATTTCCTTGGTCCAGATGTCGTAGGCCTCGTCGTCCTCGGCATAGACGGTGACGGTGAGCTTGTCCTTGGGCAGCTTGAAGACGACCGTCAGCAGCTCCCACGCGTAGTTGATCGCGTCGCGCTTGAAGTAGTCGCCGAAGCTGAAGTTGCCCAGCATCTCGAAGAAGGTGTGGTGGCGCGCGGTGTAGCCGACGTTTTCGAGGTCGTTGTGCTTGCCGCCGGCGCGCACGCACTTCTGCGAGGTGGTGGCGCGGGTGTAGGGGCGCTTGTCGAAGCCGAGAAAGACGTCCTTGAACTGATTCATCCCCGCGTTGGTGAACAGCAGGGTCGGATCTTCGTGGGGCACCAGCGAGCTGGAGGCGACGATCTGGTGGCCCTTGGAGGCGAAGAATTCAAGGAATTTCTGGCGGATTTCGGCGCTTTTCATCGGCGTGGGGTCTCCGGGTGACGTCGCGGGCGACGTTCGGGGGAACGCGGGGTTCAAAGCCGGAAATTGTAGCATCCAACCCAGCCGCCCCCCGCTGGCTATAATCCGCAGTCCAAGAATGCACAATCATCGGGAGAATAAAGACATGGGTCACCGCCTTTCCAAGATCTACACGCGCACCGGCGACGCCGGCACCACCGGCCTCGGCAACGGCAACCGGGTTTCGAAGGACAGCCTGCGCATCCACACCCTCGGCGAGGTGGACGAAACCAACGCCTCGATCGGCGTGCTGCTGTGCGAGGAACTGCCGGACGACGTGCGCGAGCTGCTGACCAATGTCCAGCACGACCTGTTCGACCTGGGCGGCGAAGTGTGCATCCCCGGCATGGAGATGATCACCGGCAAGCAGGTGCAATATCTGGAAGACGAGCTCGACCGGCTCAACGACGACCTGGAACCGCTGAAGGATTTCATCCTGCCCGGCGGCACCCGTGCCGCGGCGCTGGCTCACCAGGCCCGCACGATCTGCCGGCGGGCCGAACGGATGATCGTCGCGCTGGCCGCCGAAGAAGCGGTGAACGACGCGCCGCGCCAGTATCTCAACCGGCTGTCGGACCTGCTTTTCGTGCTCGGCCGCGTGCTCAACCGGGCCGGCGGGCGCGGCGACGTGCTGTGGCAGAAGCGCAAGAACGCGTAACGGCGACGAGGGCTGCCGGACCGGGCAGCCCTTTTCCGATCACCAGTCCACCTTGTTCACCTGCCCCAGCGAACGGCCGAGGAAGCGCTCGCCGATGGTCTGGAAGCGCAGCGGGATGTCGGTGACGGTGTAGCGATAGGTGCTCAGAGTCTCGCCGTCGTTGGCAATGCCCATGTCGGCCAGCACGCGGGCGGCCTGCTCGGCGACCGTGATCGCCGAATCGACCAGACGCACGCCGGGGCCGACCACGTCCTGCAGCAGCGGTTTGATCAGCGGATAGTGGGTGCAGCCCAGGACGAGGGTGTCGACGTTCTCGGCGAGCACCGGCTTGAGGTATTCCTGGGCGGTCAGACGCGTGACCGGATGATCCAGCCAGCCTTCCTCGACCAGCGGCACCAGCAGCGGA
>SSSX01000638.1 GCA_015657735.1 Zoogloeaceae bacterium | reverse complement strand
TCTTCTACTGGCTGCGTGAAGGCTCCGGCGTGATGTTCCTTGTCGGCCTGCTGACCTATATCGCCAGCTTCTTTGTCGGCGGCGAGCAGAAGCGGGCTGCATAAACGCTTCCGCAGGTTCCGTTTCGGCACACAGCCCGGCCCGCGCCGGGCTGTGTGCTTTTGGGGGACGCCGCCGCCGGCCTCACGCCGGTTGCCAGGCGGCCACGCGGGCTTCGGCGGGGGTGACGATGTCGGCGTCGAGGCGCGCCCGCAGGTCGTCGTCGTCCCGGTAGGTGACGGTCGGCAGCACCCACGGGTAGGCGCGCAGGTCGCGGAACATGCTGTAGTCCTTCGCTCCCTCGCGGATGATCGGCACGATCGGCACCGACGGCGAGGTCGGGACGACGCTGGCCAGTTCGTGCGGCACGCTGCTCGGGTCGCTGATGTCGGCAACGATGAAGCGCGACATCAGCGCGTGGGTGCGCACCCATTCGGTCAGGTTCCGCCCGGCTGGCGGCGCGTAGTCGAACAGGTGCTTGCGGTAGTGGTTGGGATGGGCTTCGAGCGCGCGGCCGAGGGCCTCCAGCGTCGGCTTGTGGGCGGCGTCGAAGCGGCCGAGGATCAGCACGCGGGAGCGGTAGAGTTCCGAGACGATCCGCGCCTGTTCGGAATCGTTGAGCCTGGCCAGCGTGGCGTACAGCGTTTCGAGCCGGTCGGCGCGACGCTGGCGGGCCTGGCGCTTCTCGCCGCCGCGCTCGGGCCGCGGAAACAGCACCGCATCGCCGGTCGGCATGTAGATCATGAAACGCAGCCAGTCGTTGGCCGAGACCTGCACCGTGCGCTGCGCCGCCGGCATGTCGGACGGGTCGCGCAGCGCCACGTCGAGCACGGCCAGCCGGGCCTGGGTCACCGCTTCATCGACCGACAGGCCGGCCGCCAGCGCGCCGTAGAGTTCGGCCGAAAAGGCCAGCGCGGCATCGTTGCTGACCGAGCCCTGCACGCCGATGAAGGTCGGCAGCGCCGACTGCATGAACGGGCGCGCGAAGTTCCAGTGGCCGCTGTTGCAGGCGTTGAATACCGCCAGCCGGGTGCCGGCGGCCTTCAGGCGCGGCGCCAGCACGCGCGCGCGGGTCCACGGCGCCGGTGCCGGGGCGGCCTCGGTGAAGCCGCTCCGGTCGTCGAAATGGGCGCACTGCAGGAAATGGGCGTCGTCGTTGTCGGCTTCGACGTGGCCGGCGTAGTGGAAGATGTCGATCGGGGTGGCCAGGCGGGCGTCCATTTCGGCGGCGTCGGTGGTCGCCACGAAGTCGAAGGCGACCCGGCTGGCCAGCGCCGCGGTGCGCTCGCGGAGCGTGGCGAACTCGTCGCGAACCAGCCATGCGTCGTTCATCTCGCCGTCGAACAGCGTGCCGGCAAACAGCAGGCGCTGGGCGCGTTCGCTGGTGCCGGCGGGCAGCAGCACGATCGGCGGTTCGCGCACCAGCGACAGGTCGCCGTCGGCGAGGAAGAAGCCGGCCGGCAGCGCCGGGCCGGTCAGCTCCGGGCGGTAGAGGCATTCCCACGGCAGGTCGATCAGTTCGTCGTCGAGGCACAGGCGCAGGCGCAGGCCGATGTCCGGCCGGTCGGCGGCCCAGCGCAGGCTTTCGAGCAGCAGGCGGTGAACCGCATCGGGCAGCAGCACGCGGGCCAGGTCGCGGCCGATTTCCGCCGCCCGTTCGAGGGAGTGGCTGAAGCCCATCTCCATGTCGGCCGGCCGGATGCGCGCCTGCCGCACGCTGACGGGCTGGCGCATGCCGCCGACCGGCGTCGAGTGGGCGATGACTTCGACGTGCTGCGGGTCGGTGCGCCAGGCGCGGATCGCGAAATCGACGAAGCGGACGGCGCCGGGTCCGGCTGGCGGCTGTCGGGGCATGGGGTTCTCCGGGCGGTGTGTGGTGAGCTTAGCGCTGCGGCGCTAGCGCGCACGGGGGAAGCACGGCGGCCAGCTCGTCGCTGCCCAGCGCTTCGACCCAGCCGAGCTGCCGTTCGAGCACTGCAACGGTGGCTTCCGAGGCGTCGTCGCGGCGGGCGTGCAGGCGGCGGCGCAGTTCGGCGACCGGGGCGGTGCACGCGAGGATCGCGAAGCCGGCGCCGCGGGCCGCCGCCAGCGCGCGGAAAGCGTCCCGCTCGGGGCGCCGCAGGAAGGCCGCGTCGATGATCACCGACCAGCCGGCGGCGAGCATCCGGTCGGCGCTGTCGGCCAGATGGGCGTAGGTGCGCCGGGTGGCATCGGCGGTGTAGATGCCGTCGCCCGGCAGCGAGCGGCTGCCGGCCAGCGGCGTCAGGCCGTGGAGGCGCTTGCGCTCGACGTCGGAACGCAGGCGCAGCGTGGCGGCGAACGGGTCGTCGCGCACGAGCGCCGCGCTGGCGTGGGTCTTGCCCGAGCCGGACAGGCCGAAGGTGATCGTCAGCCGCGGCGGCGGTGGGGCGGCGATCCGCGCGGCGAGCCGCAGGTAATCGTCGGCGCGTGCGCCGTCGCCGCCGATGGCGGCCACCTTGGCGCGCACCATCGCGCGATAGACGGCGTAGAAGCGCAGCACCGTCACCGCGTCCACATCGCCCGAGGCGGCCAGCCAGGCGTCGAGCAGCCAGGCGGCCAGATCCGGCCGGCGGTGGTCGAGCAGGTCGACCCAGGTGAAGGCAATCTCCGAGGCGACGTCGATCCAGCGTAGGTCGTCGTTGAACTCGATGCAGTCGAAGGGCGTGACGTGGCCATCGAGCACCACGAGGTTGCCCAGATGCAGGTCGCCGTGGCCTTCGCGCACCCGGCCGGCCGTCTTGCGCGCGGCGAGGGTCGGGCGGATGCGCGCGAACTCGTCCCGTGTCCAGCCCTCCAGTGCGGCGAGGCGGGCGGCAGCGGCGGGGTGCCGCGCGGCGAGATCGGCAAAATTGGCGAGCGCCGGCGCCAGCACCTGCTCGGGTTCGCCGAAGCGCGCCTCCCGGCCGGCGACGGCCGCCGCGGCATGGAAGGCGACCACGCCGGCGGCCAGCTCCGACAGCTGCGCGAGCTCCAGCGCGCCACGCGCGCAGAGCTGGTCGAGACGCTGCCCGGCGGCGAAGCGGCGCATCTTCACGGCCCACTCGCCGCTGTCGGCGACCGCCTCGACGCCGAGGTAAAGGTCGGGGGCAAAGCGCTGGTTGAGGCGCAGTTCTTCCTCGCAAAAATGGTGCCGGCGGGCGGCGCTGCCGTAGTCGAGGAAAGGCAGCACGATGGGCTTCTTCAGCTTCCAGGCGAAATCGCCGGCCAGCAGCAGCCAGGAGATGTGGGTCTCGATCACCTCTGCCCCGAGACGGGCGCGGAAGGCTTCGAGCCAGGCGGG
>SSSX01000637.1 GCA_015657735.1 Zoogloeaceae bacterium | reverse complement strand
GTAAGCGTCCGGCGAACCCATCTGTAAATTGATGCGTTAGACCGCGAAGATCGTGTCCCCTTTAAAAAGATGGTGGACACTCTCGATGGAAATCCATAAGCCAAGCCGGCACCGGCGGTATCACCCGGAAGAATTCAAGCAAGCGGTGATTGAGGCCTGTTGCGAGCAAGGCGCCTCGGTCGCTGGCATTGCAATGGCCAACGGGGTCAACGCGAATCAAGTCCGGCGGTGGATGCGTGAGCGCGGTATCGAACCGCCGACGCGGCGCGTGCCGGCGCCCGTCATTGAAGCCGCACCGGGGATGGCGCCAGCGTTCGTACAGCTGCCGTTAGCGCCGGCCGAATCGGCACCGTGCGACATCCGGATCGAAATCCGCCGTGGCAACACTGCGATCAAAGTTGAATGGCCGGGGCAGGCATCAGGTGATTGCGCGGCCTGGTTGCGCGACTGGCTGCGATGATCCGGGTCGATACCTTATGGCTGTCGACTCGGCCACTCGATATGCGGGCCGGAACGGAAACAATCCTGGCGCAGGTCGTCAGGATCTTTGGTGAAGCGAAACCGCACCATGCCTATCTCTTTGCCAACCAACGCGGCAACCGCCTGAAGGTGCTGGTGCATGACGGTTACGGCATCTGGCTGGCCAATCGTCGCTTGAACCAAGGTCGGTTTCAACTTCGCCCAGGCGATGGCAGCGTAACGCTCACCCGCAGCCAATTCGATGCGCTGATTCTCGGCTTGCCCTGGGAGAGGCTGGCCGATGGTGGCGTGATCCGGGTTTTATGACGGTCCACCATTGGGGAAGTCCACGATAGCCGCGACGTGGATGGCTTGGCATCCTGTCGGCCATGACATTGCCTGCCAACCTCGATCAACTCACTGCGGACGAACTGCGCGAACTGGTGTGCCATCAAGCGGAAGTCATCACGCGCAATGACCGGGAACTCAACTGGCGGCAGGTGAAGATCGACAAGCTGACCCATGAAGTGGCGTATTACAAACGCCATTACTTCGGCGTCAAGGCAGAACGCCTGCCGGTTGAACAGGGGCAACTGTTCGAGGAAACGCTCTCGGCAGATATGGCAGCGATCACCGAAGAACTCGAACAGGTTTCAGAGCCGAAACCCAAAGGTCAGGCCACACGCAAACCGCTGCCGCCGGAACTGCCGCGTACCGAGATTCATCACGAACCGGAATCAACGACCTGCGCCTGTGGCTGCCAATTGAAGCGCATCGGTGAAGATGTCGCCGAGAAACTGGACTACACGCCGGGCACCTTCACGGTCGAACGCCATATCCGTGGCAAGTGGGCGTGCTCCCAGTGTGAAACGCTGATTCAAGCCCCCGTTCCAGGACATGTGATCGACAAGGGCATCCCGACCACCGGTCTGCTTGCCCATGTGTTGATTGCGAAATATCTTGATCATCTCCCGCTGTATCGGCAGGAAGGCATCTTTGGCCGGGCCGGTTTGCCGATTCCGCAATCGACCCTGGCCGAATGGGTGGGCCGGATGGGCGTCACGCTGCAACCGCTGGTCGATGCCCTGAAGGCTGAAATGCTGACCTATCCGGTACTCCATGCCGACGAAACACCGGTCGCCATGCTCGATCCGGGCGCCGGCAAGACGCATCGAGCTTACCTGTGGTCCTACAGTATCGGTGCCTTCGAGCCGATCAAGGCGGTGGTCTATGACTTTGCCGAGAGTCGGGCAGGCAAGCATGCCCGGGAATTCCTTGGCCCCTGGCGTGGCACCTTGGTGTGCGACGACTACGCAGGCTACAAGGCGCTGATCGCAGACGGTGTCACCGAAGCCGGTTGCATGGCGCATGCGCGCCGGAAATTCTTCGATCTGCACGCCAATAACCAGAGCCAGATTGCCCAACAGGCGCTGACCACCATTCAGAAGCTCTACCACGTCGAGCGGGAAGTCGCCGAGTTTGATCCAGATGAGCGGCGACGAATACGGCAGGAACAAGCCAAACCCATTCTCGATGAATTTCATAAATGGCTGACCCGGCACCGAGCACAGGTCCCGAACGGTTCCAGTACCGCCAAAGCGATTGATTACAGTCTCAAACGCTGGAAGGCGCTCGTCCATTATCTGGATGACGGTCAGGTGCCGATCGACAACAACTGGATTGAGAACCGCATCCGGCCCATCGCCACGGGCCGGAAGAACTGGCTATTTGCCGGCAGCTTGCGCGCCGGCAAACGGGCCGCCGCCATCATGAGTCTGATCCAATCGGCCAAACTCAATGGCCACGATCCGTTCCTTTATTTCAAGGACATCCTGTCTCGCTTGCCGACTCAGCCGAATAGTCGCATTGGCGAATTGCTACCGCATCGCTGGCAGCCAAACCTCTCAAACTGAAAAATCAATACGGGTTCGCCGGGGGCTTAC
>SSSX01000636.1 GCA_015657735.1 Zoogloeaceae bacterium | reverse complement strand
CGCCCCGAGGATGTCCCGCTGCACCACTACCTGTCCACTGCCGGCGCGCTCGTCAGCGGCACCGCGTGGGGCTCGCTGGCGCTGGTCGGCCCCTACCACGCCTCGCCCGCCGCGCAGGCCATCCTCTTCGTCGTGCTGTGCAGCGTCGCCCTCGCCGGCTCCGGACTCATCCGCCGCAGCCGCATCACCTGCATCACCTTCGTTGCCGCCACGCTGCTCCCGCTGTTCATCCTGTCGGTCGTCAGCCCGCCGGCCGCGGTACCCGCCGCGGGGCTGTGGCTGCTGGCCTTCGCCTTCTTCATCATCGCCGGCACCTGCCTGCAGCCCGACAGCGCGCCCGCCCCGGCCCCGGCCTCGCCCGACGCCGCCCCGCGCGCCCACACGCACATGCTCGACAAGGCCAACGCGGCCATCCTGCTGTCGCGCGGCCACCGCATCGAAATCTGCAACCGGCGCTTCGCCGAGATGATGCGCAGCGACGAACATGACATCGCCGGCGTCCGCCTGGCGGCCGGCTTCGAGAGTCGCGCCGACTGGCGGCGCCATGCCCGCGCCGCCGGCGGCATGATCGGCCGTGGCGGCACCTATCACAGCTCGGCCCGCCTGCGCCGTCGCGACGGCAGCGTGTTCTGGGCCGAACTCACCGGACAGGCGGTCGACCCCGCGCTGTCGCCGCTGCAGGTCGTGTGGGTGGCCTTCGACATGACCGACACGATGAACGCCGCCGCCCGCGAGGAGCGCCATGCCGCCCAGTTGCGCAGCCTCATCGGGCGGAGCACCGACTGGTACTGGCAAACGGACGCCCAGCACCGCCTGATGCATGTCGTCCACCACGCCGGCGGCACCGATGACACGCTGAAACGCAAGCTCGGCCGCAAGTGGTGGCAGTTCCGCCCGGCCGGCTACGATCCGCGCGTCGAGACCTCGGCGCTGCGCAGCGCTTTCGAGAACCGCCACGGTTTTCGCGATCTGCGCGTCGAGCTGCCCGACGGCAGCCGCCCGCCGCTGTGGCTCAACATCTGCGGCGTGCCGCGGGTCGACGAACACGGCGCCTTCCTCGGCCATCACGGCATCGCCACCGACATCACCGAACAGGTGCGCAGCACCGAGCGCGTCCATCACCTGGCCTACCACGACGCGCTGACCGGCCTGCCCAACCGGCGCCTGCTGTCCGACCGCCTCAACCACGCCATCGCGCTGGCCCGGCGCAACCGCCAGCAGATCGGGGTGATCGTCGTGGACCTCGACGACTTCCGCCGCATCAACGAACTCGGCGGTCACGGCGCCGGCGATCAGGCGCTGCTCGAAGCCGCCGACCGTCTGCGCGGCTGCGTGCGCGCCTGCGACACCGTGGCGCGCTTCGGCAGCGACGAGTTCGTCGTGCTGCTCGGCGACGTCGACAATGCCGCCGCGGCCGCCCGGGTCGCCGCCAAGATCCAGTCGGCACTGCATGCGCCGCTGAGCTGCGGCGTGTGGCCCCATCCGCTGTGCACCAGCATCGGGGTGGCGACCTTTCCGATCGACGCGGCCGACGCCGCCGGGCTCATCAACGTCGCCGACGGCCGCATGTTCCGCGCCAAGCGGCGCGGCGGGCAGCGCATCGAAAGCCACGGCAGCCAGCCGGCCGCCGCGGTCGACGCCTCCGACCCGCTCTATCCCTGAATCAGGCCGGCTCGGCGCGGCGCACGCGGCGCTGACGGACGGCCTCGGCCAGCACGTCGAGCACCGTCAGGCTGTCTTCCCAGCCGATGCAGGCATCGGTGATGCTCTTGCCGTACTCCAGCTCGACGCCCGGCTTCAGATCCTGGCGGCCTTCCTTCAGGTGCGACTCGACCATCACGCCCATGATCCGGTCGTTGCCGGCGGCCAGCTGGCCCGCCACGTCGCGCGCCACGTCCACCTGCAGCTTGTGCTGCTTGCGGCTGTTGGCATGGGAAAAATCGATCATCAGCTTGCCCTGCACATCGGCCGCCGACAGATCCTTGCAGGCCGCCTCGACGCTGGCCGCGTCGTAGTTCGGGCCGTTGCCGCCGCGCAGGATCAGGTGGCAATCCTCGTTGCCGGTGGTCGACACGATGGCCGAGTGGCCGGCCTTGGTCACCGACAGGAAATGATGCGGCGACTGGGCCGCCTTGATCGCATCGACGGCGATGCGCACATTGCCGTCGGTACCGTTCTTGAAGCCGACCGGACACGACAGCCCCGACGCCAGCTCCCGGTGCACCTGGCTTTCGGTGGTGCGGGCGCCGATCGCCCCCCACGAGATCAGGTCGGCGATGTACTGCGGCGTGATCATGTCGAGGAACTCGGTGCCGGCCGGCAGCCCCAGTTCGTTGACTTCCCACAGCAGCTGGCGGGCCAGGCGCAGGCCCTCGTTGATCGCGAAACTGCCGTCGAGGTGCGGATCGTTGATCAGGCCCTTCCAGCCGACGGTGGTGCGCGGCTTTTCGAAATAGACGCGCATCACGATCAGCAGGTCGTCCTGCAGCCGGCCGGCCTCGGCCTTCAGCCGGCGGGCGTAGTCGAGCGCCGCCTCGTAATCGTGGATCGAGCACGGCCCGATGACGACCAGCAGGCGGTCGTCGGCCCCGAACAGGATGCGATGGATCGCGCTGCGCGCCTCGAAAGTGGTCGCCGCGGACTTCGGCGTGGCGGGGAACTCGCGCAGCACATGAGCCGGCGGAGCCAGTTCCTTCATCGCCTTGATACGGACGTCATCGATGTGGATTTTCGAGGAGGCATGCATGGTGAATCCTGTCGGCGTACTTGAGTGAATCGGCGATTCTAGCCCATCGAACCGCAAAGCTGGCAGTCGGCCACCGGCAGGCTATACTGTAATTTTAAACAGCCACCCCAACCCATGAAGCCTCCCGCGCTGGCCCGCGGCCGCGGCAGCCGCCTGAACCCCGACAGCCGTTACGCCGACTGGCAGCGGACGGCCTTCGACGACGGCTGGGCGACCGACGACGCCGACGACGCCCCCCGCGGCCCGCCGACGACGCTGATCGTCGACCGGGCCCGGTCCGTCATCGTCCGCAACGCCTCGCCCGACGTGCCCTTCGCTCAGTCGATCAACCCCTACAAGGGCTGCGAACACGGTTGCGCCTACTGCTTTGCGCGG
>SSSX01000635.1 GCA_015657735.1 Zoogloeaceae bacterium | reverse complement strand
GAAGCGTCCGAGCCGCTCGAAAGCCGCCGCCAGGGTTTCGTCGCGCTTGGCGAAACAGAAGCGGATGACCTTCTCGTCGCGACCGTCGCCGAAGAAGGCCGACAGCGGAATCGCCGCGACGCCGACCTCGCGGGTCAGCCATTGCACGAACTCGGTGTCCGGCGCATCCGAGATCGCCGCGTAGCGGGCCGTCTGGAAATACGTGCCGGTGCACGGCAGCAGCTCGAAGCCGGTGTGCGCCAGCCCGGCGCGGAAGGCGTCGCGCTTGGCCTGGTAGAAGCCGGCCAGATCGAGGTAGCGCGAGGTATCGACCATGTAGTCGGCCAGCGCCAGCTGCACCGGGGTGTTCACCGTGAACACGTTGAACTGGTGCACCTTGCGGAACTCCGCCATCAGCTCGTGCGGCGCCAGCACGTAACCCACCTTCCAGCCGGTCACGTGGTAGGTCTTGCCGAAGCTCGACACAATCACGCTGCGCGCCGCCAGCTCCGGGTAGCGGGCGACGCTTTCGTGGCGCAGGCCGTCGAAGACGATGTGCTCGTACACCTCGTCGGCCACCACCACGATGCCGGTGTCGCGGGTCAGCGCCGCCAGCTCCCGCAGATCGTCGGCCGACCACACCGTGCCGCTCGGGTTGTGGGGCGTGTTGATCATGATCATGCGCGTCCGCGGCGACACCAGCGTCCGCACCGCCGCCCAGTCCGGGCGGTAATCCGGCGCCGCCAGCCGGGCCCGCCGCACCACCCCGCCGGCCAGCTCGATGGCCGGCACGTAGGAATCGTAGACCGGCTCGAAGACGATCACCTCGTCGCCCGGATGCACCAGCGCCGTCACCGCGGTGAACAGCGCCTGGGTGGCCCCCGCGGTGACGGTGATCTCCCGCTCCGGATCGTAGTCGGTGCCGTACAGCGCCCACACCTTGGCGGCGATCGCCACCCGCAGCGCCGGCACGCCGGCCATCGGCGCGTACTGGTTGTGACCGGCCCGCATCCAGTGGCCGACCCGCTCGAACAACACGTCCTCGGCGCTGAAATCGGGAAAACCCTGCGACAGGTTGATCGCCCCGCAGTCCTGGGCGAGCTTCGACATCACCGTGAAAATCGTGGTGCCCACATTGGGCAGACGGGAAACGACGGGGGCGGGAAAACTGGGCATGGCATGCACTCCGGACAAGGCCGGCCGATTCTGGCAGATGCCGCCGGCGCCGACCAGCCGCGGGCGCGCCGGCGGTTGCGGATACAATCGGCGCACCGCAACAATCCGCCTCCGTTCGCCCCAAACCCGGCCTCACCGCCCCCTCACCGGAGCCCGCCGCCCGTGTCCATCCCCTGCCCCACCCTGCGCCGCGACGGCGACCGGGTCGTCATCCTCGACCAGACCCGCCTGCCGTGGCAGGAGGTCTTCGTCCCTCTCGACAGCCTGAGCGACGCCGCTGCCGCGATCCGCGACATGCAGGTGCGCGGCGCACCGCTGATCGGCGCCACCGCCGCCTTCGGCATCGCCCTCGCGCTGCGCGACGACGCCTCCGACGCCGCCCTGCAGGCCGCCGACGCCTGCCTGCGCGCCACCCGCCCGACCGCCGTCAACCTGCACTGGGCGCTCGACCGCATGCAGGACGCCCTCCGTGCGCTGCCGGCCGCCGCGCGCCGCGCCGCCGCGTGGAACGCCGCCGAAGCGATCCGCGCCGGCGATGCCGCCGCCAACGCCGCCATCGGCCGCCACGGCCTCGCCGTGCTCCAGCCGCTCGCGGCGGCAGCGACGCGCCCGCTGCAGCTGATGACCCACTGCAACGCCGGCTGGCTCGCCACCTGCGGCCACGGCACCGCGCTCGCCCCGATCTACGCCGCCCACGCCGCCGGCCTCGACCTGCACGTGTGGGTCAGCGAAACCCGTCCGCGCAACCAGGGCCTGCTCACCGCCTGGGAACTGGCCCGCGCCGGGGTGCCCCACACCCTCGTCGCCGACAACGCCGCCGGCTGGCTGATCGCCGAAGGGCGGGTCGACGCCGTCATCACCGGCGCCGACCGCATCGCCGCCAACGGCGACAGCGCCAACAAGGTCGGCACCTACCTCAAGGCGCTGGCCGCCCGCGCCCATGGCGTCCCGTTCTACATCGCCGCACCGCGCTCGACGATCGACTTCGGCTGCCCCGACGGCCGCGCGATCCCCATCGAGGAACGCAGCGCCGACGAAGTGCGGCTGATCCACGGCATCGCCGACACCGCCGGCGGCGCGCCGCTGTGCGTGCGCATCGCCGCCGACGCCACGGCGGCCTGCAACCCGGCCTTCGACGTGACGCCGGCGGCGCTGCTGGATGGCATAATCTGCGAGTTTGGCGTCTTCCCCGCCACCGCCCTCGCCGCCGTCGCGCAGCGCTGAACGCGACAGGAGCCCTCCGATGATGAACGAGAACGTACTGCGCGCCGGCCTGCTCGCCACCGCCCACGAGATGGCCGGCAAGGGTCTCTCCGCGGGCACCTCCGGCAATGTCAGCGTGCGCTGTGCGCGGGGCTTCCTGATCACCCCCACCGGCCGCGCCTACGAAGACTGCACCCCCGACGACATGGCCCTGATGGCGATGGACGGCAACTGGCAGGGCACCTTCGCGCCGTCGTCCGAATGGCGCATCCACCGCGACATCTACGCCGCCCATCCCGAGGCCGGCGCCGTGCTGCATGCCCATTCGCCCTTCGCCACCGCCCTCGCCTGCCACCGCCGCCGCATCCCGGCCTTTCACTACATGATCGCCCGCTTCGGCGGCGACGACATCCGCTGCGCGCCGTACGCCACCTTCGGCACCCAGGCCCTGTCCGACGGCGCGCTGGCCGCCCTCGACGGCCGCAGCGCGTGCCTGCTCGCCAACCACGGCATGCTGGTCTTCGGCAGCGACCTGCGCCGCACCCTCGCGCTGGCCATCGAATTCGAAACCCTCTGCGAACAATACTGGCGGGCCTGCCAGATCGGCGCACCGAGCATCCTGTCGGCCGGTGAAATGGCCGAGGTGATCGCCCTCTTCGAAAACTACGGCCAGCCCCGCCCGACCACCCCGCCCGGCGACGCCGGCGCAGCCTGACCGCCCGGCCCGATGCCCGCTGCGCCGGCCCGCCAGCGCCCGCCGCCGCGCCTCGTGCGCAGCGTGCTGTGGCGCCTGTCGGCGATCTTCCTGGCCAGCCTGCTGCTGTTCGGCGCGGCGATCCATTTCCTCATCGTCGTGCCGGCCACCCGCTCGCTCGCCCGCGTCCAGCTCGACCTCGCCGTCACGCAGGTCCGCGCCGACGCCGAACGCGGCTTCTGGCGCCTCGAAAACCAGCTGCGCACGGTCTCCGGCCAGCTCCAGGACGAAGCCCTGCGCAGCGACGACGTGAGCGGCCTCAACGCGCTGCTGGCGCCGCTGCTCGCCGGCGACAGCCGCATCGCGGCGATCCACCTGACCGACGCCGACGGTCGCGGGCTGACCCTCGAACGCGACGACAACGGCTGGCTCACCCGCGTCACCGATCCCCGCACCCTCGAACGCGGCAGCCGCTGGCAGCACTGGTCGCCGGCCGGCAAGCTGCTGGGCAGCGACTGGCAGGACGGCCGTCACGATCCCCGCCGCCAGCCGTGGTTCGACGCCGCGCAGCAGGCCGGCGCCGCCGACGGAACCGTCGGGTGGACCCGCCCCTACCGCCTGCCGGCCGGCGGCGACGCCGGTGTGACGCTGTTCACCCGCTGGAAGGCTGGCGACGGCCGGCTGCGCGTGCTCGCCTTCGACGTCGAACTGGCCGAGCTGTCGCGCCTCACCCTCGACACGCCGGTCGGCGAACGCGGCGGCAGCGTCGTCCTCGACGACAGCGGCGAAGTCGTCGGCCTGCCGCGCTTTCCGCGCTTCGCCAACCTCGCCGACCGCCGCGACGCGATCCTCAAGCCGGCCGGTCACCTCGAAGTCGACTTCCTGACCCAGGGCTACGCGCGCTGGCTCAGCGGCGGCCGCACGAGCGGCGAGCCGCTGCGCTTCGACAACGAAGGCGAAACCTGGCTGGCCCAGTTCGTGCCGCTGCAACTCGGCGGCCGGCAGTGGTGGATCGGCGGCTTCGCCCGCGAGGACGACTTCATTCCGGCCCGTCTGCAGGACGTGGTGCCGGCGCTGCTCGTGCTGGCCACCCTCAGCCTCGCCACCGCCGCGGGCCTCGGCCGGCGCGTCGGCGGGCGCGTCGAAGCGGCCCTCGCCAGCCTCGTCGAACGCAGCGAACGCATCGGCCGCCTCGATCTCGCCCCCGCCGCCCCGCTGCTCGCCCCGTGGCGCGAACTCGTCGAACTCGCCGACTCGCAGGAACGCATGCGCGCCCAGCTGTGCGAGGCCACCGAGGCCCTCGCCCGCAGCCAGGCCGAACTCGAAGCCAAGGTCGGCGAGCGCACCCGCCAGCTCGACGACAAGAGCCGCGCCCTCGCCGACCAGCTGCTGCTCAACCAGGTTCTCCTCGACCTGCTGCCCACCCCGGTCTTCTACAAGGGCCCCGACGCCCGCTTCCTCGGCTGCAACCGCGCCTACGAGGAAAGCTTCGGCACCACCCGCGCCTTCCTGACCGGCAAGACCGTCCTCGATCTGCCCTACCTGCCGCCCGACCTGCGCATCGCCCACCACGCGGCCGACCTCCACACCATCGCCACCGACGGCAAGCGTCACGCCGAAATCCGGCTGCCCTTCGCCGACGGCACCGAGCACGACACGCTCTACTGGGTGCGCAGCTTCCGCCTCGCCAGCGGCGAACCGGGCGGCCTGCTCGGCGTGCTGGTGGACATCACCGCCCAGAAAGAAGCCGAGCGCGAGGCCCGCGCCGCCGACGAATGGAGCCGGCGCATCCTCGAATCGAGCCCGATCGCGGTCGTCATCAACCGGCCCGGCGGCCCGCCCCTGTTCGCCAACAGCCGCGCCGCCGAAGTGGCCGGCACCACCATCGGCGACTTCATGCAGCGCCCGGCGAGCAGCTGGTTCCGCGATCCGGCCGTGGCCGACGCGGTCCTCGTCAAGCTGCGCGACGGCCAGCCGGTGCGCGACCAGGAAATCGAATTCGTCGACGCCGCCGGCCGGCCGCTGTCGATCCTGGTCACCGTCGAGTTCGTCGAGTTCCGCGGCAGCCCGGCGCTGATCGGCTGGTGCTACGACATCACCCGCCGCAAGGCCGCCGAACAGGAGCTGCGCAAGCTCTCGCTGGCCATCGAGCAGAGCCCGACGATGCTCGCCATCACCAGCCCCGACGGCCCGATCCAGTACGCCAATCCGCGCCTGTGCCACGAAACCGGGCTGAGCGCGGCCGAACTCGCCGGCACCCTGCCCGACCTCATCGACGGCGCCGGCGAACCGCTCGAATTCCACGCCGAACACTGCGAAGCCCTGCACAGCACCGGCGTCTGGCGCAGCGAATGCCAGCTCCGGCGGCGCAACCGCAGCCCCCTGTGGGTCGGCGTGTCGGTCAGCGGGCTGGCCGAAGACCACCGCCCCGAAGGCGGCGGGATCACCCACTGCATCTGGGTTCTCGAAGACCTCTCGGTGCACCGCCAGGCCCTTGAAACCCTGCGCGAAGCCAAACACCTGGCCGAAGAAGCGGCCGAATCGAAAACCCGTTTCCTCGCCAACATGAGTCACGAGATCCGCACCCCGCTCAACGCCATCATCGGCCTCGCCACGCTGTGCCTGGGCAGCCCGCTCGACCCCGGCCAGCGCGACTACCTCGGCAAGATCCAGTCCTCCGGCACCACCCTGCTCGGCGTCGTCAACGACATCCTCGACTTCTCCAAGATCGAGGCCGGCAAGCTGCAGCTCGAAGAGACCCCGTTCATCCTCGACAAGGTGCTCGACCACGTCGTCACCTTCGTGGCCCAGAAGGCCCAGGAAAAAGGACTCGAACTGCTTCTCGAAGTCGCCCCCGAAGTGCCCCAGCGCCTCGTCGGCGACCCGCTGCGCCTCGGCCAGGTGCTCACCAACCTGCTCGGCAACGCGGTCAAGTTCACCGCCCGCGGCGACATCCGCCTGCGGGTCGACGCCGGTGCGCCGGACAACGGGCAGGCCACGCTGCGCTTCGAGGTCCGCGACACCGGCATCGGCATGACCGCCAGCCAGGTCGACCACCTCTTCGAAGCCTTCTCGCAGGCCGACAACTCGATGACCCGGCGCTTCGGCGGCACCGGCCTCGGCCTGTCCATCGCCCGTCATCTGGTCGGGCTGATGGGCGGCGCCACCATCGAGGTGGACAGCCACCCCGGCGCCGGCAGCCGCTTCAGCTTCCACGCGCGCTTCGGGCTGGCCGCCGACCGCGGCGCCGAGACCCTGCCCGGCATCCTCGACGGCCTGCGCGTGCTGGTCGTCGACGACCACCCGCTGGCCCGCGAGGTACTGCTCCACCTGCTTGCCGGCTTCCCCTTCCGCACCGAAGCCGTCGGCTCGGCCGCCGAAGCGGTCACCGTGCTGTGCCGCGCCGACCCTCACGACCGCGTCGGCCTGGTTCTGATGGACCTGCGCACGCCGCTCCGCGACGGCATCGAAGCGACCCGCCAGATCAAGCGCGAACTGCCGCTCGGCACCCCGCCGGCGGTCATCCTGCTCACCGCCTACGGCGACGAACAGACCAGCAGCGACGCCATCGAAGCCGGCGCCGACGGCTACCTGCACAAGCCCGCCACCGCCTCGACACTGCTCGACGCCATCGTCGGCGCATTCGGCGGCGACGCCGCCCCGCCGCCGCCGCCCGCCGCCGGCGACGCCCTGCTGCTGGCCGGCCGGCGCGTCCTCGTCGTCGAAGACAACGACATCAACCAGCAGATCGCCCGCGCCCTGCTCGAACGGCGCGGCGCCACCGTCACCCTCGCCGACAACGGCCGCGTCGCCGTCGACACCCTGCGCCGCGCCGGGCCCGACGCCTTCGACGTGGTCCTGATGGACCTCCAGATGCCCGAGATGGACGGCCTCGAAGCGACCCGCCTGATCCGCCACGACCGGCGCTTCGAGCGCCTCCCGATCATCGCCATGACCGCCCACGCCCTCGCCGCCCAACGCCAGCAGTGCCTCGACACCGGAATGAACGACCACGTGACCAAGCCCATCGTCCCCGAACGCCTGTTCGAAAGCATCCTCCGCCACACGCCGCCGCAGCCCGACGACGCCCCGCCGCCCAGCGGCCTGCCCGACTTGCCAGGCCTCGACGTCGCCGGCGCGCTGCGCCGCGTCAGCCACGAGCCCGCCGCCTACATCCGGCTGCTGCGCCGCTTCGCCGCCAGCCAGGCCGACGGCACCCGGCGCATCGACGACGCCCTGGCCGCCGGCGACCTGCGCGAAGCCGG
>SSSX01000634.1 GCA_015657735.1 Zoogloeaceae bacterium | reverse complement strand
ACGGCCTGCTTGCCGATGGCGAAGGCGCGCTGGATCAGGATCGCGAACAGCACGACGACGGTGATCACGCCGGCAAAACCGAGCTCCTCGGCGATCACCGCGAGCAGGAAATCGGTGTGGGCTTCGGGCAGGTAGAACAGTTTTTCGATGCTGCCGCCAAGACCGACGCCGAACCATTCGCCGCGCCCGAAGGCGATCAGCGCGTGGGACAGCTGGTAGCCCTTGCCGTAGGCGTCCTGCCACGGGTCCATGAAGCCGAGGATGCGCTGGCGGCGATATTCGGAGAAGGTGATCAGCAGCACGAAGCCGATCGCCGCGACGATCGCCAGCAGCACGAACAGGCGCACGTTGATGCCGCCGAGGAACAGCACGCCGAAGGCGATCGCGGTGATGACGACGAAGGCGCCGAAGTCCGGCTCCTTGAGCAGCAGGAAACCGACGAACAGGATCACCCCGGCCATCGGCGCGAACCCCTGCTTGAAGCTGCCCATCAGCGGCAGCTTGCGCGTCGTGTAGTCGGCGGCGTAGAGCGCGGCGAAGAGCTTCATCAGCTCCGACGGCTGCAGGTTGACGACCCCCAGCGGCAGCCAGCGGCGGGCGCCATTGACGTCGCGGCCGACGTGGGGAATCAGCACGATCAGCAGCAGCACGACGCCGGCGATGAACAGCCACGGCGCCATCTCCTGCCAGGCCCGCATCGGAATCTGGAACACGACGACCCCGGCGATCACCCCGATGGCGAGGAACACCGCGTGGCGGACGAGGAAGTAGGCCGGCTGGTGGCCGAACATGCGGCTGCCTTCGGCGGTGGCGATGGACGCCGAGAACACCATGATCAGGCCGAGCAGCAGCAGCGCGGCGGCCGACCAGATCAGCCACGGATCGAGCTCGCGCGGCTGGCCGAGGGGCTGCATCAGGCGGCTGACCGCCCGGCTGGCGATGGGTGCGGCGCTGTCCTCGGCATGGCGGGCGAGGAAGCCGGAGAGGGCGGCGGCGATCTTCATGCGGGACTCACTCCGGGCAGGCGCCTCACCGCGTCGATGAAGACCTGGGCGCGATGGGCGTAGTTGCGGAACATGTCGAGGCTGGCGCAGGCCGGCGACAGCAGCACCGCGTCGCCGCGCTCGGCCCGGGCGTCGGCGGCGGCCACGGCGGCGTCCATGTCGGCGGCGTGGATCAGCGGCACGCCGCAGCCGGCCACCGCGGCTTCGATGGTCCCGGCGTCGCGACCGATCAGCACG
Organism: Zoogloeaceae bacterium; assembly: GCA_015657735.1. Classification (GTDB taxonomy): domain Bacteria; phylum Pseudomonadota; class Gammaproteobacteria; order Burkholderiales; family Rhodocyclaceae; genus Zoogloea. The sequence goes on along the minus strand of SSSX01000634.1, from coordinate 7,526 downwards.
ACGGCCCGCGCGTGGCGGGCGAAAGCATCCTTCAGCGGCGCGAAATCCTGGCCCTTGCCGTCGCCGCCGGCGATCAGCACCACCTTGCGGCGCAGACCTTCCAGCGCGGCGACGGTGGCGCCGACGTTGGTGCCCTTGGAGTCGTCGTAGTAGATGACGCCGTCGCTCCGCTCGGCAACCTTCTCGACGCGATGCGGCAGGCCGCGGAAGGCCTTGAGCGCGGCGATCAGCGGCGCCCGCGGCAGGCCGGCGGCTTCGCACAGGGCCAGCGCGGCCAGCGCGTTGGCGACGTTGTGGCTGCCGGCGAGCTGCATGTCGGCGCGGCGCAGCAGCTTTTCGGCACCGCGGGCCAGCCACTCGCCGTCGCCGGCGCGGATCACGCCGAAGTCGTCGGCGCCGGCCGGCGCGTCGACGCCGAAGGTGAACACGCGCCGGCCCGGCAGCGCCATGGCCGTCACGCGGGCGTCCTCGCGGTTGAGCACCTGCGCGCCGGCACCGTGAAAGACGGCGGCCTTGGCGGCGGCGTAGTCGTCGAGACCGGCGTAGCGGTCGAGGTGATCGTCGCTGACGTTGAGCACCGTGGCGGACACCGCATCCAGCGGCGGCCGGGTTTCGAGCTGGAAGCTCGACAGTTCGAGCACCCACAGCGCCGGCAGCGCCGCCCCGGTGTCGAGACGCGCCATCAGCACGTCGAGGGCGGCCGGGCTGATGTTGCCGGCGACCACGCCGTCGAGACCCGCCGCCCGGACCATCTCGCCGGCCAGCGTGGTGGTGGTGGTCTTGCCGTTGGTGCCGGTGATGGCAATGATCCGGGTTTCGCCGCGGGCACCGAGGCCGCGCAGCGCGTCGACGAAAATCTCCATCTCGCCGGTCACCGGAATGCCCCGCGCCCTGGCGGCCAGCACCAGCGGCTGGCGCGGATCGAGGCCGGGGCTGATCGCCACGCGGCCGATACCGTCGAGCAGCGCCTCGGAGAACGGACCGGTGACGATCTCGGCAGCCGGCGCGTCGGCGCGCAGGCGGTCGACGCCCGGCGGCGTCGCGCGGGAGTCGGCGACACGCAGCGCCACGCCCTGCCGGGCCAGCCAGCGGGCCATCGCCAGGCCGGATTCGCCGAGACCGAGAACGAGGGTCGGATCATGGGCCATCGTCGTTCACCGCAGCTTGAGGGTGGACAGGCCGAACAGCACGAGCATGATCGTGATGATCCAGAAACGCACGACGACCTGGGTTTCCTTCCATCCGCCCAGTTCGTAGTGGTGATGCAGCGGCGCCATGCGGAAGATGCGCTTGCCGCCGGTGTACTTGAAGTACAGCACCTGCACCATCACCGACAGCGCCTCGGCGACGAACAGGCCGCCCATGATGAACAGCACGATCTCCTGACGGACGATCACCGCGATCGTGCCCATCGCGGCGCCGAGGGCCAGCGCACCGACGTCGCCCATGAAGACTTCCGCCGGATAGGCGTTGAACCACAGGAAACCGAGGCCGGCGCCGGCGATCGCGCCGCAGATCACCGCCATTTCGCCGGCGCCCGGGATGTAGGGCACGCCGAGGTACTTGGAGAAACCCGTGTGGCCGGCGACGTAGGCGAAGATCGCCAGCGCCGCGCTGACCATCACGGTGGGCATGATCGCCAGGCCGTCGAGGCCGTCGGTGAGGTTCACCGAGTGGCTGGTGCCGTTGATCACGAAGTAGGTCAGCACGATGAAGCCGACGACGCCCAGCGGGTAGGACACCGCCTTGAAGAACGGCACGATCAGTTCGAGCTGGGCCGGCAGCGTTGCGGTGAGTCCGAGGAAGGTGGCGGCGGCGAAGGCGATCGCCGAGGTCCAGAAATACTTCCAGCGGCTCGCCAGACCCTTCGGATCGCGGTAGACCACCTTGCGCCAGTCATCGACCCAGCCGACGGCGCCGAAGCCGAGGGTCACGAAGAGCACGACCCACACGTACTTGTTGCGCAGGTCGCCCCACAGCAAGGTGGTGACCGCGATCGAGATCAGGATCAGCGCGCCGCCCATGGTCGGCGTGCCGGCCTTGGTGAGATGCGATTTGGGGCCGTCGTCGCGCACCGCCTGGCCGATCTTCTTGGCCGCCAGCCAGCGGATCACCGGCGGGCCGAACACCAGCGACAGCACCAGCGCCGTGCCGGCCGCCAGCATCGTGCGCAGCGTGATGTAGCCGAACACGTTGAAGAACCGCGCGTCCTTGCCGAGCCACAGGGCCAGTTCAAGCAGCATGGTGTTCCTCCGGTTGCGTTACGGAAGAAACAACGGGCACTTCGTTACTGCAGTTACCGCACAAACTCATTTCAGACTTTCTCTGCGATGGCGTCGACGACCCGTTCCATCTTCATGAAACGCGAGCCCTTGACGAGCACCACCGTGTTCTCGTTCAGTTCCGCCTTCACGGCCGCGACGAGATCGTCGAGCTTCGTGAAGTGGTGACCTCCTTCGCCGAAGTTGCGCGCCGCAACCTCGCTCATCTCGCCCAGCCCGAACAGGAAATCGACGCCTTCGCTCTTCGCGTAGCCGCCGATCTCGTCGTGGTACTGGAAACTCTGTTCGCCGATCTCGCCCATGTCGCCGATCACCAGGATCTTGCGGCCCGGGGTGGCGGCCAGCACCGCGATGCCGGCGCGCATCGAATCGGGGTTGGCGTTGTAGCTGTCGTCGATGACCACCGCCCCGTTGATGGCCTTGCGCAGATGCAGGCGGCCCGGCGTGCCGGAGAACCCGCCGAGCCCTTCCGCCACCGCCGCGAGCGACACGCCGGCCGCCAGGCAGGCGGCCGCGGCGGCGAGCGCGTTGCGCACGTTGTGCTGGCCCGGCACCTGCAGCGTGAAGCGCGCCTCGCCCTGCGGCGAGCTCAGCGTCACGTCGCTGGCAAACCCGTGGGTGGTGCACCGGGCGCTGACGTCGGCCCCCGCCGACAGGCCGAAGGTCAGCGTGCGGCGGCCGGCGTTGAGGGCCTTCCAGTAGCCGGCGAAGGCGTCGTCGGCATTGACCACCGCCACGCCGTCGGAAGCCAGCCCTTCGTAGATCGCGCCCTTCTCCCGCGCCACCTCGTTGACGCTGCCCATCCCCTGCAGGTGGGCGCGCTGGGCGTTATTCACCAGCGCCACCGTCGGCCGCGCCAGGTGGGTGAGGTAGCCGATCTCGCCCGGATGGTTCATGCCCATCTCGATGACCGCCGCGCGGTGGTTGCCGGACATGCGCAGCAGCATCAGCGGCAGGCCGATATCGTTGTTGAGGTTGCCCTTGGTGGCGAGCACCGCCAGATCGGGGTCGAAACCGTCGCGGCGGGCCTGGGCGCGCAGGATCGCGGCGCACATTTCCTTGACCGAAGTCTTGCCGTTGCTGCCGGTCACGCCGATCAGCGGCAGGTCGAAGCGCGCCCGCCAGCCGGCGGCCAGCCGCCCGAGTCCGAGGCGCGTGTCCTCGACGACCAGCAGCGGCAGCGGCACCGGGTTGGCCGCCGCCCAGGCGCGATCCACCATCGCGGCGACGGCGCCCTGGGCGGCCACCGCGGCGACGAACTGGTGGCCGTCGAAGCGCTCGCCGCGCAGCGCGACGAACAGCTGGCCGGACTGGATGGCGCGCGAGTCGGTGCTCACCGACAGAAAGGAGACGTTGCCGCCCACGGCGGTTCCGTCGGTGGCCAGCGCGGCCTCCTGGAGATCCATCATGAGAGTTCCCCCTGGGCGTCGTTCCACGCTTCGAGCGCGGCACGCGTCTGCCCGACGTCGGAGAACGGGTAGCGCACCCCGTTGATTTCCTGGTAGGGCTCGTGGCCCTTGCCGGCGATGACGATCACGTCGTCGGGGGCCGCCGAGAGGATCGCGCGGCGGATCGCCTCGGCGCGCTCGACGATCGACTCGACGCCTTCGCCGGCGCCGGCGGCGATGTCGCGCAGGATGGCCGCCGGGTCTTCGCCGCGGGGGTTGTCGCTGGTCAGCACGACGCGGTCGGCGAGACGCCGGGCGACCTCGCCCATCAACGGGCGCTTGCCCGGATCGCGGTCGCCGCCGCAGCCGAAGACGCACACCAGGCGGCCGTTGCGCGCCGCGACGGTGGGCCGCACGGCGGTCAGGACTTGTTCGAGGGCGTCGGGGGAGTGGGCGTAGTCGACCACCACCAGCGGATCGCCGACCCCGCCGAGGGTCTGCATGCGGCCCACCGGCGGAGTCAGGTCTTCAGCGACGGTGGCGGCATCCTCGAGCGAGAAACCGGACGCCATCAGCGTGCCGATGACCGCCAGCAGGTTGGAGACGTTGAACTGGCCGACGAGGTTGGGACACAGGTCGGCCGACTCGTTGCCGCAGCGGGCCGTGAAACGCAGCCCGGCGGCGGTCGTCGTCAGCCGGTCGGCGACGAGCACGCGGTTGGCCGGCGCGGCGTCGGCGTTGGTGGCGACCAGCGTGTAGCCGATGACCTGCATGCCGCGGCCGGCGAGGCGGCGCGCCTGCTCCATGCCGAAGCGGTCGTCGAGGTTCAGCACGACCGCCTTCAGGCCGGGCATGTCGAACAGACGGGCCTTGGCGGCGCCGTAGCGTTCCATGCTGCCGTGGTAGTCGAGGTGGTCGCGGGTCAGGTTGGTATGCACCGCGACGTCGAAGCACAGGCCGTTGAGACGCTGCTGATCGAGGCCGATCGACGACACCTCCATCGCCGCCACGTCGGCCTTGGCGTCGCGGAAGGCGGCCAGGGTGCGATGCAGCGTCACGCTGTCGGGCGTGGTGTTGAGGCTCTCGGTGAGCGCGCCGGGAAAACCCATGCCGAGGGTGCCGATCACGCCGCATTTGCGTCCGAGCGCGGTGAAGGCGCGGGACAGCCACTGGGTGACCGAGGTCTTGCCGTTGGTGCCGGTCACGCCGACCAGCCACAGGGATTCGGACGGACGGCCATAGACCTCGTGAGCCAGATGGCCGGCGAGGTGGGCCAGGCCATCGACCGGCAGGTTGACGACCTGCAGGGTGTCGTCCCAGACATGGCCGCGGCGCTCCCACAGGATCGCGGCGGCGCCGGCATGCACGGCATCGACGATGAAGCGGCGACCGTCGGCCCGATGCCCCGGGCAGGCCAGGAAGACATCCCCGGCGCACACCTGGCGCGAATCGATGCACAGCCGTCCGACTTCGACGCCGGCCGCGGCCAGCCGGGCAAGGATGTCCCGGGCTTGCTGATGGGGATTCACGTTCACATCGACTCCCGGACGGTGACGGGGGCGGCAACCGCCTGGCGGGCCACCTGCAGCGGCTTGAGCGGCGCATCCGGCGCCACGCCGAGGGTGCGCAGCGCACCGCCGGTGACCTGGGCGAAGATCGGCGCGGCGACGTCGCCGCCGTAGTGCTTGCCGTTGGCCGGCTCGTCGATCATCACCGCGACGACCAGACGCGGATCGGAGATCGGCGCAATGCCGACGAAGGACGCCACGTAGCGGTTGGCGTAGCGGCCGCCGACGAGCTTCATCGCGGTGCCGGTCTTGCCGCCGACCCGGTAACCCGGCACGTTGGCCTGCTGCGCGGTGCCGCCGGGCTGGACGACCATCTCGAGCATCTGGCGCAGTTCGCGGGCGGTCTGCGGCGAGAACACGCGGCTGCCGTGCACCGGCGGCGTATCGACGCGCGACAGCGACAGCGGCACGAGATCGCCGTCGCGGGCGAAGACCTGGTAGGCGTTGGCCATCTGCATCAGGCTGACCGACAGGCCGTGACCGTACGACATGGTGGCCTGTTCGATCGGGCGCCAGCTCTTGGCCGGACGCAGACGGCCGCCGACCTCGCCGGGGAAACCCAGCTTGAGCGGCGCGCCGAAGCCCAGATCGTCGAACATCTTCCACATGGTTTCCGGCGGAAAACTCAGGGCCATCTTGGCGGCGCCGATGTTGGACGACTTCTGGATCACCTGGGCGACGGTGAGGGCGCCGTGGGGGTGGGCGTCGGAGATCGTCGCCGAGCCGATGGTCATCCGCCCCGGCGCGCAGTTGATGATGGTGTTGGCGGTGACCTTGCCCTTTTCGAGCGCCAGCGCGGCGGTGAACGGCTTCATCGTCGAACCCGGCTCGTAGGTGTCGGTCAGCGCACGGTTGCGCAGCTGGTCGCCGGTGAGCTTGACGCGGTTGTTCGGGTTGTAGGTCGGTGCGTTGGCCAGCGCGAGGATCTCGCCGGTCTTGGCGTCGATGACGACGATGCCGCCGGCCTTGGCCTTGTGGTCGCTCATCGCCTGCTTGAGCGCGGCGTGGGCGAGGTACTGGATCTTGTTGTCGATGGACAGCGCGACTTCCTTGCCGTCCTGCGGCGGACGGATCGACTGGACGTCCTCGACGACGTTGCCGCGGCGGTCCTTGACGACCCGGCGCGAGCCCGGCTTGCCGGCCAGCGCCGGCTCGAAGGCCAGCTCGATGCCTTCCTGACCCTTGTCGTCCACCCCGGTGAAGCCGAGCACGTGGGCCATCACGTCGCCGCCCGGGTAGAAGCGGCGGTATTCGCGCTGGTCGTGGATGCCCGGCAGTTTGAGCGCGGCGATGCGGTCGGCGAGTTCCGGCGACACCTGACGCTTGAGATAGACGAAATCCTTGTCGACCCCGAGCTTCTGGTTCAGATCCTGGACCGGCATTTCGAGCAGCCCGGCCAGCTGGCGCGTCTGCGACGGGTTGAGGCGGGCGTCCTCGGGGATCGCCCAGATCGACTTGACCGGCGACGACACGGCGAGCACGTCGCCCTGGCGGTCGGTGATCTTGCCGCGGGTGGCCGGCACCTCGAGCACCCGGGCGTAGCGCGACTCGCCCTTGGCCTGCAGGAACTGGTCATTGACGCCCTGCAGATAGGCGGCGCGGCCGATCAGCGCGACCGAGCCGCCGAGCAGGCACAGCAGCACGAAACGTGGCCGCCAGGCCGGCAGCTCGGAGCGCAGCAGGGGATTGTGGTTGAAGGTGACGCCCTTCTTGGCCTTCTTCATGGCCGCTCCTCGATGGCGATGATCTGCCCGGGCAGAGGTGGGCGCATCGCGAGTTTCTCGCGAGCGAGTTTTTCGATGCGGGCGTGGGCGGCCCAGGTGCTTTGCTCGAGCTGCAGCTGGCCCCACTCGACCTCCAGCTGCAAGGAACGCTGCTGCTCCCGTTCGACGGCGGCGTAGAGCTTGCGCGCCTGGTGCTGCGAAGCCACCACGCCGAGGCTGCTCGCCACCACCAGCATCACGAGAAATCCGGTCAGACGGGCCATGTCAGTCCACCACCCTTTCGGCAACGCGCATCACCGCGCTGCGCGAGCGCGGATTGGCAGCGACCTCGGCATCCGACGGCCACACCGGCTTGCCGACCAGCGCCAGCTTCGGCTTCGGCAGATCGGCGGCGCGCACCGGCAGCCGCGCCGGAAGCTGCGGCGGCCGCGACGCGTCACGCATGAAGCGCTTGACGATGCGGTCTTCGAGGGAGTGGAAACTGATCACCACCAGACGGCCTCCGGCCGCCAGCGCTGCCACGATCTGCGGCAGGACTAGCGACAGCTCCTCAAGCTCTTGATT
>SSSX01000633.1 GCA_015657735.1 Zoogloeaceae bacterium | reverse complement strand
GAAACTTTGTCCGGGCATCATTTTCGACAGCACGGCGTAACCGCACGCAAAGTCGAGCATGGTGGCAGTAAATCCGCCATGAACGGTACCGAGCGGATTGTAGACATGAATATCCGGCGTCGCTTCGCAGACTACGCGGCCGTCCTCGGCCTCGACGAGACGGATATCGAGCGTTTCGCCGATACCTGACCGGCGATCCGTTTCAAGCATTGCCTTGAGTTGTTCCAGGCCAGTCAGGTGGGGACCGATTTCGTGAAGTAGGTTCAATCCTGCAATTCCTCTCTGATTGATATTCCACGGTCTCTTCGAATCAGCCGTACAACTGGCATAGTATTCTCCATATGAACATCCGGGGAGGCTCAGACGGGCTATTTCGTAGTCCGATCGGGCCACGAAAAATGAAGAAAAATATCGCGGTTCTTGCCTATGACGGCTGCTGGGGCTTGGGTGTGTTTTCGGTGACCGACTTCTTTCGCATCGTCGCGCTGCTGGAAAAACACCTGGCCCGTGAGCAGAGCTATCACGTCGATGTTCTGAGTGCAGATGGCGAAAACGTGCGCTCGGCCAGCGGCAACCTCATTGCGCCCGACGGCGCCATCACAAGCGCCGCAAGATACGACGTGGTTGTGATCCCGGCCATCGAGGGGGCACGCCTGTCCGCCGGCTTTGAGCCCGATCAGCGCCTCGTCGCGTGGTTGATCGCTCAAAAATCGGCAGGCGCCCGCCTGCTGTCGTTCACCACCGGCGCCTGCTTCGTGGCCGCCACCGGCCGCTATGATCACGTCCTCATGGCGACCCACTGGGCCTTTATCCGGCAGTTGAAGAAACGCTATCCGACCTGTCAATTTGTCGCGCATCCATCCTGCCTTCAGGCGGACGGCATCTGGACCACGGGATCGCTGACCGGCGGCTTCGATGCGCTGCTCGAGATACTGGCTCAGGACATGGGAGACCCGTTCGCCCAATTGTGCGCGACCCACCTGCTCGTTTCCGCCCCGGCAAGGATCAATCCCATCCTCCCCGGCCATCGCAATCATTGCGACGAAGCCATACTTAAAGTCCAGGAATGGATTGAAACCCACTACGCCCGGGCCATCACCATCGAAGACATGGGGCGTGAAGCAGGCATGGCCGAGCGGACGCTCAAACGTCGTTTTCGATTGGCGACGCAACTTTCGCCCAACGTCTATGTGCAGAAAGTCCGCGTCGACAAAGCCAAAAAACTACTGCTGGCGACCGACATGTCGATCAAGGCCATCGCCTACGAAGTCGGCTATGAGAATGTGAGTTTCTTTGTCAGAGTTTTCAAGACACAGGCCGGACAGACCCCCGCCCAGTGGCGCCGGTCGGAAGTGGCGGGGGAATAGAACCGTGCGCCGCGCGTGGCGGCAACTATGTTTTGCAGGTCGGCGCGAATTCATTGGCAACGGATTTGGGTCGGAGATTCTCGTCAAAATCGTCCATCGAGGGAAAGCGGAGCGGCGCGCGTTGATCGAGCGTCAAGAGGTGTCGGCGATAGCCGTCAAGGATTTCGGCCCGCGCTTCGGCGGCAAGGTAAGGCACGTGGTAGGCAGCGTAAGGGGGCAGCACGGTCAGGCCGACGTAGGCGAGCATGCCGCGCAGGAGGGGCTGCAGCATGACTTCCAGTTCGCCATGAATCGCGCCCGGCCCGAACATGTGCGGCTGGCCGCCGAGCGAGAACGCGAGCAGCGCCGACTTGCCTTTCAGCCCGCCGCGGTCGTAGATCCGCTTCCCGCCGTAGCACAGGCCGGAGATGAAGACCCGGTCGACCCAG
>SSSX01000632.1 GCA_015657735.1 Zoogloeaceae bacterium | reverse complement strand
GAAACCGCCGGCCTCGCGGCGCTGGCCGCCATCCAGACGCTGTGGGGCGATTTTCCGGGAGACGCGCATGTTTGAATCGGCCGAACTGGGGCACAGGCTCTCGAAGGAAGAATACGCCGGCATCGAACCGGAGCTGCGCACCGCGCTGCTCGAAGCGCAGTTCGATCTGCTCGAGAACAAGGGTTTTGCAACGGTGATCCTGATCAACGGGATCGACGGCGCCGGCCGCGGCGAAACCGTCAACCTGCTCAACGAGTGGATGGACCCGCGCCACATCGAGGTGCATGCCTTCGACCGTCCCACCGACGAAGCCAGCGAGCGGCCGTTCATGTGGCGGTTCTGGCGTGCGCTGCCGCCGAAGGGAAAGATCGGCGTGCTGTTCGGCAACTGGTATTCCGATCCGATCGGCGACCGCGCCATCGGCCACCTCAAGAAGGCGCGCCTGGACCAGCGCCTGTCGGAGTTCAACCGTTTCGAGGCGATGCTGGCGGCCGAGGGCGTGCTGCTGGTGAAGTTCTGGTTCCACCTGTCGCGCCAGGGTCAGAAGAAGCGCCTCAAGGCGCTCGAAGCCAACCCCGACACGCGCTGGCGGGTGCGCGAGGCGGACTGGCAGTTCTACGAGGAATACGACCGTTACCGCGAGGTCGCCGAACACGTGTTGCGGCGGACCAGCACCGGCGTGGCGCCGTGGGTGATCGTCGACGGCACCGACCCCCAGTACCGCGCCGTGCACGTGGGACGCACGCTGCTCGACGGCCTCCAGCGGCGTCTCGAGCAGGCGCGCAAGGGCTACCGTCCGCGCCAGACCGCGGCGCCGCTGCTGCCGGTGCCGGACGAGCGCAATCTGCTCAATTCGCTGGTGCTGAACCAGCCGATGGACAAGAAGGACTACGAGCGCGAACTCGAAAAGCTGCAGGGCCGGCTGGCGCTGGCGGTGCGCAGCGAGGCTTTCGCAAAGCGCAGCCTGGTGCTGGTCTTCGAGGGGATGGACGCGGCCGGCAAGGGCGGCGCGATCCGCCGGGTCACCGCGGCGCTGGACGCGCGGCAGTACCATGTCGTGCCGATCGCCGCGCCGACCGACGAGGAACGCGCCCAGCCCTATCTGTGGCGCTTCTGGCGGCGTCTGCCGCGGCGCGGCAAGGTGACGATCTTCGACCGCTCGTGGTATGGCCGGGTGCTCGTCGAGCGGGTCGAGGGCTTTTGTTCGGAAGCGGACTGGATGCGGGCCTACGCCGAGATCAACGATTTCGAGGATCAGCTGGCGTCGGCCGGCGCGATCGTCGTCAAACTGTGGCTGTCGGTCAGCGACGAGGAGCAGTTGCGGCGTTTCAAGGCGCGGGAGGAAGAAGCCTTCAAGCGCTACAAGATCACCCCGGAAGACTGGCGCAACCGCGAGAAGTGGCCGCTCTACGAGCCGGCGGTGTGCGACATGATCGACCGCACGAGCACCGGCGATGCCGACTGGACCCTGGTCGAGGCCGACAACAAATATTATGCGAGGGTCAAGATTCTGCGCGTTCTGGTCGATAAGCTCGAATCAGCCCTGGCGGTTTGAGGCGGGCGCACACACAAGCCGAGCGATCCGACCCTCCCGATGGCACATGCGGAGTCTCCTGTGAATTCACCTGACAACGCGCCGGCACTGGTGTCGGCGGACGATCTTTCCCAGCGTTTCGTGGCGTGGGTGCGCGCGGCTGCGCCGTACATCCACGGTTTTCGCGGCAAGACCTTCGTGCTCGGTTTCGGTGGCGAGGTGGCGGCCGGCCAGCTCGCCCAGACCCTCGCCTACGACTGCAACCTGCTGGCCGCCCTCGGCGTGCGCCTGGTGCTGGTGCACGGCGCGCGGCCGCAGATCGAGGCCGAACTCCTGCGCCGCGGCCTGACGCCGCGCTACCACAAGGGGCTGCGCGTCACCGACGCCGACGCGCTGGAGTGCGTCAAGGCGGCCGTGGCGGTGACCCGCATCGAGGTCGAGGCGCTGCTCTCGCAGGGCTTGCCCAACACGCCGATGGCCGGCAGTTTCATGCGGGTGACCGGCGGCAACTTCGTCACCGCCAAACCGGTCGGCGTCGTCGACGGTATCGATTACGGCTTCACCGGCGCGGTGCGTAAGGTCATTGCCGAGGAGATCGCCGCCGACCTGGATCAGCAGAACGTCGTGCTGATGTCGTCGCTCGGCGTGTCGCCGGCCGGCGAGATCTTCAACATGAGCATGGAGGCGGTCGCCGAGGCGGTGGCGATCGCGCTGAAGGCCGAGAAGCTGATCTACCTGTGCGACGCGCCCGGCCTGCTCGACGCCAGGGGGGCGCTGATCGAGGCGATCACCGCCGACGACGCCGAGGCCATGCTGCTGGCCGGCGAG
>SSSX01000631.1 GCA_015657735.1 Zoogloeaceae bacterium | reverse complement strand
TGAATCGCGCCCGGCCCGAACATGTGCGGCTGGCCGCCGAGCGAGAACGCGAGCAGCGCCGACTTGCCTTTCAGCCCGCCGCGGTCGTAGATCCGCTTCCCGCCGTAGCACAGGCCGGAGATGAAGACCCGGTCGACCCAGCCTTTCATGATCGCCGGCATGCCGTACCAGTAGATCGGGAAGTTGAAAATGATCAGGTCAGCCTTCTTGACCTTTTCGACCTCGCCCGCGATGTCGGCCGCCAGCGTGCCGCTCTCGTAGGCCTTGCGCTGCTCCAGCGCATAGACAAGGTAATCGGGGTTGGCACGCTCGCCAAAATCGGCGGCGCTGGCCACCGGGTTGAAGCCCATCGCGTAGAGATCGGACACGACGACGTCGTGCCCGGCGTTGGTCAGGACTTCGACCGACGCATCCTTCATCGCGGCGTTGAAGGAGCGGGGCTCGTTGTGGGCAAAGACGATCAGCACGTTCATGGACATGACCTCGCGAAACAGGTAAATCGATTCAAAAAAATCCCCCTGGAGACCACCGGGCCTCGAAGGGGGCAAGCCGCAACCGGCATCCGGGGAGGGGTGGAGTATCGCCGGCTGTGGAGAGGACCAGGGCGGAGCGCTTGCTCCGCCGGATCAAGGTTTCAGGTGCCCGCCGCCAGCCGCGCCCGCGCCGCGACTTCGTCGCTGCGCAGCACGCTGGCCGGCACGCCGCCGATGGCCCAATCCTCCGGCGCGACCCGGCGGCAGCTGCCGCGCACCAGATCGCGGCGCACGCCGGGGATGTCCACCAGCAGGTCGGTGAAGCCCGCCAGCAGGCGGTGGATTTCGTCGACCGGACGGCCGTCGAGGACGATGAAATCGAAATACGGCGCGTGCAGTCCGTTGTCCGCCGCCAGCTCGCCGACGACGGCGAAGCGGCCGGCCGCGTGGAGCGTGATGAAGGCGCGCACCCGCTCCATCGGCGCTTTCAGCACCTCGGCGTAAAGCCGGCTGGCGCCGATCAGCAGGCGCGCGTCCTGTTCCGGCGAAGTCATTCCCTCGACGAGGTGAAAGTTGACGATAGGCATGGTCGGGGCTCCCGGGTTCGGATCAGGGCAGGCCGCGCCGGCGGCCGGCGTCGAGCATCAGGCTGGAGCCGGTCATCGCGTCGGCTTCCGGTGCGAGCAGCATGGCCACCGCCCACGCCACCTGTGCGGGCGTGGTGAAGCGGCCGATCGACGAATCGGCGAGCATTTCGGCCAGCACCGCGTCCACCGTGATGCCGCGCAGCGCCGCCCGGTCGGCGGCAACCCGGCGCAGGCGTTCGGTGTCGGCCGGGCCGGGGGCGATCAGGTGCGCCGTCACGCCGCGCGGGCCGTAGGCCAGGCTGAGCTGGCGCACC
>SSSX01000630.1 GCA_015657735.1 Zoogloeaceae bacterium | reverse complement strand
TGGCCGCTGGCCGACGAAGCCGGCGCCGCCCGCGGATTGTTCGGGCCGCGGCCGGTTGCCGACCCGGCGCTCGACCAGGCCAGGGGGATCGTGGTGATCGTGCCCGGGCTGTGCGGCTCCGAGCTCAAACTGGGCACCCGCGACGTGTGGGCCAACCTGCTGGCCCTCGCCGGCGGCGCCTTCAACGACGACCTGCGCTACGACAACAAGAGCGTCGCGGCGGGCCAGCCCCTTCCCGACAGCTATCTCGGCCTCGCCAACGCGCTGCGCAAGCGCGGCTATATCGCCACGCTGCACGGTTACGACTGGCGCAAGCCGGTGGCCGACTCCGTCGACGGCCTCGCCAAAACACTCGGCGACGCCCTCGCCAAGGCCCAGACCATCGGCAAGCCGGTGCACGCCATCGTGCACTCGATGGGCGGCGTGCTGATCCGCGCCACGCTGGCCCGCGACGAGGCGCTGTGGAAGGCCTGGAACAGCCAGCCCGGCGAGCCCCGCGTGGTGATGCTCGGCACCCCGAACCAGGGTTCCCACGCCATCACCCTGCTGGTCACCGCCCGCGACAAGTTCTTCCGCCAGCTCGCCTTCCTCGACATCTGCCACTCGCAGGAAGAACTGCTCGCCACCGCCGTCGGCTTTCCCGGCGTGATGGAGCTGCTGCCCGTCTCCGCGCAGGAAAACGGCGCCGAAATCCGCGAGGCCGACACCTGGAAGCGCTTCCGCGACGCCGACAAGGGGGCCCGCTGGCCGCTGCCGGCCGGCGACGTGCTCGCCCAATCCGGCGAGCTGTGGGCCAGCCTGGCCCGGCACGACCCGCTCATCGCCAGCGAACGCCTGATCTACGTGGCCGGGCAGGCCCCGCAGACGCCGGTCAAGGCGAGCACCGACGGCGGCCGTTTCGCGCTGCTGTGCACCGCCGAAGGAGACGGCCGGGTGCCATGGGCCAGCGGCATTCCCGAGGTCTGCAAGGCCGGCGGACGGGTTTATTACGTCGACGCGGTGCACGGCGACCTGCCCAAGGCCCGCGACGCCTACGAAGGCTACGTCGACCTGCTCGAACGCGGCCGCAGCGACAAGCTCGCCAGCAAACCACCGGTCACCCGCGGCGCGGCCGATCTGCAGGTCTACGACGACACCGACGCCGGCGCGGCCCTCCACCCCACCCGCGACGACCTTCTCGCCGCCGCCACCGGCGGCACCCTGCAGGCCGCCGCCAGGGCCGCCGACGACACGCTGCGCACCCAGGTCCGCGTCTTCCACGGCGACCTGCTGTATGCCCAGTCGCCGCTGCTGATCGGCCACGTGGCCGGCGCCAACACCCTTGAATACGCCGAAAAGCTGGTCGACCAGGCCCTCGGCGGACGCCTCCAGAACCGCCTCGACGCCGGCCTGCATGCCGGCGCGCTGGGCACCTACACGCTCTACCGCCGGCAGGGGAGCGACAACCGCAGCAACGGCGCCATCGTCGTCGGCATGGGGCGCATCGGCGAGCTTTCGTCGGGCCAGCTCACCCTGGCCGTGTCCCGCGCGGTGGCGGCCTACGCCCTCGACGAGATCGAGCGTTACCGCGAAAGGGAAGGCAGCCTGCCCGGCGAGGCGCTGGCGCTCGGCATCAGCACCCTGCTGATCGGCGCCGGCATCGGCGAACTGAGCCTGCAGGATTCGGTCGCCGCGATCCTGCGCGGCCACCGCGACGCCCGCGGCCGCCTGCACAACGCCCGCATCGAGCACCTCGTCCGCCTCGACCGGCTGGACTTCATCGAGATCATGGAAGACCGCGCCATCCTGGCCCAGCGCTCGGCGCAGGACGCCGTCGAGCTCGACTCCAGCCTGGGCCGCCATTTCGACGTGGCCGAGGCCCTGCTGCCGCTCGGCGGCGGCCGCCGGCGCGCCTATGCCGCCGCCGAGGAAGGGCTCTGGCAACGCATCGCAATCAGTGTCGTCGGCGATACCACCGGCGCCGACCCGCGCCTCATCTTCAACGCCTACGGCAACCTGGCGCGCAGCGAGCAGATGGTCAACACCGTGCCGCTGAAAGACATCGAACGCTTCACCCAAAGCCTGATCAGCACCGAGCAGGATCAGGAGCAGGTCGGCCGCAGCCTGTTCGAGCTGCTGGTGCCCAACTGGCTCAAGGATCAGGCGCCCGACCGCCGCCGCGCCCAGCTGATCGTCGACGAGAACGCCGCCGCCTTCCCGTGGGAACTCCTGCGCGACCGCAGCAGCGAATACGACAGCGACGGCGACAAGCCGCTGTCGGTGCGCAGCGGCCTGGTGCGCCAGCTGGCCACCGGCACCTTCCGCCCCAACGTGCAGCGCCCGACCAAGAACAACGCGCTGATCGTCGGCGACCCGCTGCTCGGCGAGTGGGCCAGCCTCTATCGCCCGCTCGACGGCGCCGCCCGCGAGGCCGAAGCCGTCTGCCAGCGCCTCGCCGGCGCGCAGTTCACACCCACGCTGGAAGTCCGCAAGAACGGCCCGCAGGTTCTCGTCGATCTGTTCCGCGACGAATGGCGCATCCTGCACCTTTCGGGCCACGGCGTTTACCGTGAAGACCTGCCGGCCGCCGGAAACAGCCAGGCCCGCGCCGGCGCCACCGGCATGCTGATCGGCGAAGGCGATCTGCTGACCACCGCGCACATCGCACAGATGCGGATCGTGCCCGACTTCGTCTTCGTCAACTGCTGCAGCCTTGGCCGCATCGAGGGCGACAGCGGCGCCGACAGCCGGCCCGGCGACCCCCGGCTGGCCGCCAACCTGGCAACCGAACTGATCCAGATCGGCGTCCGCGGCGTCATCGCCGCCGGCTGGCAAGTCATCGACGAGGCCGCGCTGCTGTTCGCCGACACCTTCTACGCCAGCTTCCTGGCCGGCGAGGCCTTCGGCGAAGCGGTGCTCGCCGCCCGCCGCGCCACCTTCGACCAGTTCGGCCAGAGCAACACCTGGGGCGCCTACCAGTGCTACGGCGACCCCGGCTTCGTGCTGCCGCGCGCCAACCGGCCGGACGCCGACAGCGACGAGAAGCCCGTCGAATACCGCTTCGTCGCCGCCGCCGAAGTCCTCAACGAACTCGAACGGCTGACCCTCCACGCCAAGGTCACCCGCAGCCTCGGCGGCGCCGGACCGGCGTCGCCGGCCCGCCACGCCGAGCCGCTGTTCGCGCTGTGCGAACGGCGCGGCTGGTCGGCGCAGGGCGCCGTGCTCGAAGGCTTCGGCAAGCTGTGGGGCGAATACAGCCAGCACGACAAGGCCATCGACTTCTACCGCCGCGCCCTTGCCGCGCCCGACGGCGCCGCCACCCGGAAGGCCGAGGAGCAGCTCGCCAACATGCTGACCCGCCACGCCCAGGTGCTCGCCGACGGCCAGCAGTTCGACGCCGCCCTCGGCGCGCTCGACGAAGCCGAGAGGGTGCTGGCCCTGACGCCGGGCCGCCAGTTCGCCACCGACGAGCGGATCAACCTGCAGGGCGCCATCAACAAGCGGCGCCTCGCCTGTCTGGTCCGTGCCCAGCCCACGCTCGACGATCTGCGCAAGGCGCTCAAGGCCGTCCACGACACCTACGCCGAAGCCGAACGGGCAGCCGTCGCGGCCGGCGGACGGCGCTATTACGCCGGCAACAACGCCGACCAGATCGCCGCCCTGCGCCTGCTCGCCGGCGATCTCGGCGCCGACGACAAGCAGGCCACCGCCGACAGCCTGCAAGCCATCGACACCGAACTCGGCGCCGGCTTCACGCCGACAAACTTCTGGGAGCGCGTCTCGCGCTCCGACCTGGCGCTCGCCCACTGGCTGTTCGACGTGGCCTCGGGCCAGGCCGATGGCAGCACGCTCAACGGCTTGTGCGACGGCTACAAGAGCATTCTCGACCTGCACGCCACACCGCGGGAAAGGGAATCCGTGCTGACCACGATCAGCACCCTCAACGCCGCCGCCAGCTGCATGACCGACTTCGCAGCGACGAAAAGCAAGAGTCACAAGAGTCGCACCACGCTGGTGAGAGACGGCCTGCGCACGCTGCTCGACACGATCCGCGCCTGACATGCCGTCCCGCCGGCCCGGAGCGCCCCGTGCGGCACGCCGGGCCGGCCGCGGCATCGCGGTATAATCGCCGGCCATTCCGTCTTCGCCCTCGCCGCATCCCGCCATGTCCGCAGCCGTCCAGCAAATCGCCCGCCGCCGCACCTTCGCGATCATCTCCCACCCCGACGCGGGCAAGACCACGCTCACCGAAAAGCTGCTGTGGTTCGGCGGCGCGATCCAGGTCGCCGGCGAAATCCGCGCCCGCAAGGCCGCCCGCCACGCCACCTCCGACTGGATGGAACTGGAAAAGCAGCGCGGCATCTCGGTCACCTCGTCGGTGATGCAGTTTCCCTACCGCGACTGCGTGATCAACCTGCTCGACACCCCGGGCCACGAGGATTTCTCCGAAGACACCTACCGCACCCTCACCGCCGTCGACTCGGCGGTGATGGTCATCGACTCGGTCAACGGCGTCGAAGCGCAGACCATCAAGCTGCTCAACGTGTGCCGCCTGCGCGACACGCCCATCGTCACCTTCATCAACAAGCTCGACCGCGAAGGCCGCGAACCGATCGACCTGCTCGACGAGATCGAATCGGTGCTGGGCATGCAGTGCGCCCCGATGACCTGGCCGATCGGCATGGGCAAACGCTTCCGCGGCGTCTATCACCTCTACAACGACACCATCCAGTTCTTCGACCCGCAGGCCGACAAGGGCACCTCCGAGATAATTCAGGGCATCGACAACCCGCGCCTCGACGAAGTCATCGGCGACCAGGCCGAGGAACTGCGGATGGACGTCGAACTCGTCCGCGGCGCCTCGCACAGCTTCAACCGCGAGGCCTACCTCGAAGGCAGGCAGTGCCCGGTGTTCTTCGGCTCGGCGGTGAACAACTTCGGCGTGCAGAGCCTGCTCGACGCCGTCGTCGATCTCTCCCCCGGCCCGCTGGCCCGCCCGGCCAAGAGCCGCATGGTCGAGCCGATCGAGCCCAAGTTCTCCGGCTTCGTGTTCAAGATCCAGGCCAACATGGACCCGAAGCACCGCGACCGCATCGCCTTCATCCGCGTCTGCGCCGGCCGCTTCGAGCGTGGCGGCAAGCTCAAGCAGGTATCCACCGGCAAGAGCCTGGCCATCAACAACGCCATCACCTTCATGGCGCAGGATCGCAACACCACCGATGAAGCCTGGGCCGGCGACATCATCGGCATCCCCAACCACGGCACCATCCACCTCGGCGACACCTTCACCGAAGGCGAAGACCTGCAATTCACCGGCATCCCGAGCTTCGCCCCCGAATACTTCCGCCGCGCCCAGATCAAGAACCCCCTCAAGATGAAGCAGCTGCAAAAAGGCCTCGAGCAGCTCGCCCAAGAAGGCGCCACCCAGCTCTTCCGCCCCACCACCACCAACGAACTCATCCTCGGCGCGGTCGGCACGCTGCAGTTCGACGTCGTCGCCCACCGCCTCGAATTCGAATACGGCGTGGACGTGATGTTCGAATCCTGCAGCTACGCCACCGCCCGCTGGCTGCGCGGCTCCGACACCGACCTCAAGGCCCTCGCCGACAAATCCCCGGCCAACATGGCGCTCGACGGCAACGGCGACTACGTTTAC
This sequence comes from Zoogloeaceae bacterium, assembly GCA_015657735.1. Lineage (GTDB taxonomy): Bacteria > Pseudomonadota > Gammaproteobacteria > Burkholderiales > Rhodocyclaceae > Zoogloea. The sequence goes on along the minus strand of SSSX01000630.1, from coordinate 4,061 downwards.
CTGGCGCCCAACCGGGTGAACCTGCAAATGGCCCAGGAACGCTTTCCGGACATCAAGTTTCTGGAAACGCGCGAGATCTACTGAACGGCCGTATCCCGCCGCCACTCCCGTAGGGTCGAATTCATTCGACCCCCACGCGCAAAAACCTGACAAGCCTCCGGTCAACGTCCGCGGGCGAATGAATTCGCCCCCACGTCGCCGTCGCCCCTGCCGCCAATCCACCGCGGATGCCGCTTGTCATGCAAACGGAGGCGGCGTTTAATCCATCCCACGGCGGCCGGTTCCATCTTCGCGCTGCACGGCGCGCCCCTGACACGCTCCCGAGGCGGATCAGGCCGGCGGACGCTCTACCTGTCGGCAGCACGCCCCAGAATTCAATTCGTCAGCCGGCAGGAGGCTTCGTGACCACCATCGAAAAGAGCGTCGAATGCACGGGCTGCGGGGATACGGGTGTGACGTGCCCGTCCCGCCATGGGCGTGGCGAAGTGGAAAAACAGCTTTCCTGGCCCTGCAAGGGTGCGCTTTGAGCCCGCCCGCCAACACGGCGGCGTCCCGCGATAGCCGCTCCGAATACGAAGGCCGGATGCACCGGGTGCTCGCCTACATCGACCAACATCTGGACGAGCAGCTAGATCTTGCCACGCTGGCTGAAGTCGCACACTTTTCCTCGTTTCACTTTCACCGCCTCTTTTCCGCATGGATGGGTGAAACGTTCGGCGACTATCTGCGCCGTCGGCGGGTCGAGGTGGCGGCGATGCGGCTTGCGGCGCAGCCCCGCACGAAAATCCTGAATATCGCCTTGTCGGTGGGGTTTGGCTCGGCGGAAGCCTTTACGCGCGCATTCAAACTCCGCTTTGGATGCTCGCCCACGGCATGGCGCGAACGACAGACATCGCAACGCCACGCAAAAAGCAATTCCGGTCAGGCGAACAGCAAGCACGGTCAGGCCTTGCCTACGCCGTTCGCCGAACATGAAACCTCCCGAAAGCAGTACAAGGAGATCGTCATGCAAGTCACGCTCATCGACCGCCAGCCGGCGACCGTCGCCTATTTTCGCCACCTCGGTCCTTATGGCGAACCCATCGCGCGGTTCTGGCAGGAAACCTATGTGCCGTGGGCAATCATCAACAAACTTGGCGCAGATCACGCGCGCTACGGAATCAGCCACGACGACCCGGGCATTACCGCGCCGGAGCAATGCAGATACGACGCTTGCGCCGAAGTGCCGCCCGACTTCGTGGCGACCGGCGGCGCACTCAAGGCAACCATTCCGGGTGGCAAGTACGCGGTGCACCGCTTCAACGGCACTGTCGAACAAATAGGCGAGGCCTGGGCGGCGCTGCTTCGGGACTGGTTGCCTTCGAGTGGATTGCAACTTGACGGCCGCCCATGCTTCGAGTACTACCCAAAGGGTGCAGCCTGTGATGGAAGGACAGGCGAATTCGAATGCGAGATATGCATTCCCGTGATTCCGCTTTGAACGGAATGCGGCAAACAACCTCACCTCACAGGGTGCTCGAGAGGGATGCGCCAATAGCGGCGCGTCCCTCAAATTTACGTTGCGTCCATCATTAACCATGCCCGGGAGAGAAGTCATGAATCTGAAACGTGTACTTTCCGCAATCACCGTTGCCTGTCTGGTCACGCTTGCATCTCATGCGATGGCCGCCGATCTCCGTGGCGCAATGGAGGCCGACAACGCGCGCTGGCTGGCCGCATTCAATACGCCCGATCCCGCGGCTTTCCCGGCGATGTACACGAAAGACGCCGTCTTGCTTCCGCCGGGCGTGCAGCCCATTACCGGTGGTCCCGAAGCGATCAAACAGTTCTGGGAAAGCCGGATCAAGGCGGGTATCAAGAACCATACCTTTGAAATCGTCAGCATTCGCGAAGATGGCAAGTACGCCTATCAAGTGGCCAAATGGACCGTCGTGCTGGTCAAGGACACCGGCGAACAGACACCGTTTTCAGGCAACACCGTTCGCATCTTCGAACGCCAGGATGACGGCACCTGGCTAACCAAGGTGCACATGTTCAATCGCCATCAATAAGGCCGGGCAACCCCGCCATGCCTCTACGCCTTCTCATACTGCTGGTATTCGCCCTCCTCTCCGGCTGCGCCGCGTTGCCTGAAGCACAGACCCGGCTGGTCGGTGCCCGACAGCTCGAGTTCGTTGCACATTCGCGTTCGGGGCCGGTGGTTGTATTTGAAAACGGGCTGGGTGGAAGAATGGAGTGGTGGAGCAAGGTCGTGCCGGCCATCGCGAACGACACTGCGTACTTCGCCTACAACCGTCCCGGCTATGGAAAGAGTGCCGCCTCTGAAACCCGCCGCGACGGCGCCCACATCGTCGACGAGCTTCGCGCCGCGCTGCTCGACCAGGGCATGCAGCCGCCCTACGTGCTGGTTGGCCATTCGCTCGGCGGCCTCTACATGCAGCTGTTTGCGCGGAAGTATCCGCAGGAAGTGGCCGCATTGATCCTCGTCGATTCGACGCATCCAAAACAGCTTGAGGGTGCGGGCGCGATGGAAAAACAATCGCTGTGGACTCGCGGCGTAATCGGGGTGCTGGTAACGGGCACCGCGAAAGAAGAACTCGACTTGCTTCCACAGACCGGCGAACAGGTACTCGGCCTCCCGACAACAGCGGGCATTCCCGTCTTCGTGCTCAGCGCATCCGAGCCGATGAAGGAAACGTCCGACCTCGCACGCTTCGCCAATGAAAAGCGGGTAGAGATTGCCGGCATGTATCCGGGGTCGAAGCAGATATGGGTTGAAAGCGGTCACGCAATCCCGCTTGAAAAACCGGAGGCCGTAATCGGCGCAATACGATCTGCGTTGGCCGTGGCTCGGGGTGCGCGCTGATCCCTCGCCAGGGACTTCCCCGTCAAGCCTCAATTCTCACCGACCGGCCGCAGGCCGGTTTTTCTTTCGTGCCTGCGCTATGCCGGACATCCCTGCACGAACGGCAAGTACCGCCGCAACGGCTAAAACCGGGTCAATACAAAACTGTTTTTTGATCCGGTGTGTCGGGTCGGCACGACAGCCCTGAGCGTTGCGCAAGGCGGCCTGAAACTTACGGCAGTTTTTGTAAAAAACTGGCTGAATCAGACAATACACATCCCCCCTCGACTTTTACCCTTCTCTTCCGAATTTTCATAAAAACACGGAGGAGACTCATGAAAAGTTTACTTAGAAATTTTCCGCTTACCGTCGTTGCGCTGTCATCCACAGGCTTTGCCAACGACGGAACCATGATGTCCGGGTATGGGATGAAGAATTCCATGATGGGAGGCGCCTCGATTGCATTACCACTTGACTCGGTAGCGGCCGCAAACAACCCTGCTGGCATGGCAAAGGTCAGTACAAGAATCGACGGTGGCCTGCGTGTCTTTCGAGGGACCGCAAATAACGCTTTTCTCGGAAATGAGAACTCCATGGAGTTGACAACCGTGATCCCGGAGGGCGGATTCAACTATCAGTACAGCAACGATACGACCCTGGGAGTTTCTATTTTCGGCAGCGGAATGAAGACGGACTATGAAAAACCTATCGTTCCCATTCCTGGCCTTAACAATTCGAGCAACGAAATCCAGCAGATAAGCATTACTCCCACATTAACCAAACGCATTGGAGATTCCTTCTACTTCGGAGTCTCGCCAACCATTCTCTATACCTCTGTAACCACCAAAGGGGTTCCAGGCCGGGCTGATGATTCCGACTCCGCCGTCGGGTTTGGTTTTCGAGTCGGAGTTCTGTGGGATGCGACCGACAAGCTATCCATTGGTCTGATGTATGCGCCTAAGACGAAAGCCGGAACGTGGAGGCGTTATAAGGATAATTTGTTTGCGACGGCCAAAGGGCGGTTCGATGCACCGGAACAACTTGGCGTTGGGGTCGCCTACAAGCTGACTGAAAACACCACGGTTGCCGGCGACTTCATGCGCATCGGCTGGGGTGAGGTTGACTTTCTTAACGACAAGTCCGGAATTGGATATCCGAACCAAAACGTTTACAGAATAGGAATTTCACACCAGATTAACGAGCGCTTTGAATTTCG
>SSSX01000629.1 GCA_015657735.1 Zoogloeaceae bacterium | reverse complement strand
TGGCGACGATGTAACGGGCGATCGCCGGCAGATCGTCCTCCTGACGCACCGCCCTGTCGTGGAAGGCTTTTTGCCAGAGGGGACCGGTCTGCGACCGTTTCTTGTTGATGCGTTGTCCGCTTCGGCCCTTGAATGCCTTCAACACGTTCGGAAGTGCCACTTGATCTCCAAGCTGGATAAGCCAGTGCAGATGGTCCGGCATCAGTACCCATGCGAGGGAAGTCAGCCAACGGTCCGTTTCAAGTGTTCTCATCTCGTGGATGGCGGCCCGGGCAAGATCAAAGCCCGCAAACACCGGTTGGCGATCTGCGGTTACCGTGGTGATCAGATAAATCTGCCCCGGTATCGACACCCGGCCGGTTCGAAGCGCGTCGTAAGTCATGCGTGGGGGCGAACTTGTTCGCCCGCGGACTTTAAGCAGTGATTGGGGGCGAACAAGTTCGCCCTCACGCTGCTTACAGCATCTCCACCGCCAGCGCGGTGGCTTCGCCGCCGCCGATGCACAGGCTGGCGATGCCGCGCTTGCCGCCGGTTTTGCGCAGGGCGCCGAGGAGGGTGACGATGATGCGCGCGCCGGAGGCGCCGATCGGGTGGCCGAGGGCGCAGGCGCCGCCGTGGATGTTGACCTTGGCCGGGTCGAGGGCCAGGTCGCGGATGGCGGCCATGGTGACGACGGCGAAGGCTTCGTTGATCTCCCACAGATCGACGTCACCAGCGGCCCAGCCGGCCTTGTCGAGGAGCTTCTGCATCGCCCCGACCGGCGCGGTCGGGAAGTTGGCGGGCAGGCCGGCGTGGTTGGTGTGGCCGACGATCCTGGCGATGGGCTTGGCGCCGAGCTTGTCGGCGGTGGAGGCGCGCATCAGCACCAGCGCGGCGGCGCCGTCGGAGATCGAGCTGGAGTTGGCCGGGGTGACCGTGCCGTCTTTCTTGAAGGCCGGCTTGAGGCTCGGAATCTTCTCGATGTTGGCCTTGGGCGGCTGCTCGTCGTCGCTGATCAGCACTTCGCCCTTGCGGCCGGCGACGCTGACGGGGGCGATTTCCCACGCGAAGGAACCGTCCTTGATGGCGGCCTGGGCGCGGGTGGTGGAGGTGATGGCCCAGGCGTCCTGCTCTTCACGGGTGAAGCCGTAGTTGCCGGC
>SSSX01000089.1 GCA_015657735.1 Zoogloeaceae bacterium | reverse complement strand
GAGTGGGAATGATCCCATTGCGCCGAAAGTCATTCGGCAACGATTGCCAGCACCACGAGAACCCCGGCCCGGCCGGGGCTTTTTATTGTATTGCCGTGTGTATTCGTGTGGTTTGTGGCCCGCCTGGCGACACGCAATGACGGTGCGCGTGGCGGTATCCGGAGGCGGCGGGATGCTGACGGATGCAGCCGCGGACGCTGACGCCCCCCGAGAAGCGGTGCAACGCCGCCAGCATGCCTGCTCGCAAACCCGGGACTTTCGAGTAGCATATTGAATGTCATGGAAATATTTCGTCGGAAATATTTCGAACGCGAGAACGGGGGCCGTCACGTGAAGTTTGATATCGAAGCGATTCGCTTTCGTGGCGAATCCGACTACGCTGACGCACTGCGTCAACTGCCGGGAGTCGACGCGCTGGCCGCGAGAATATCTTCCGATCCGGTACGTGTGCGTCGGACGCTCATGGCGCGCAGCCTGTTGCTTTCCGAAGGCATGGCGCCGAACCTGTACCGGGTGGCGCGCGAACTCGCAACGCGTTTTGGCATTGACGCACCGGTCGAGATTTACCAGGCGGCCGGTGCCGAAAATGCGGCCATGCATTCGGTTCGTTCGCCGGTACTGATGGAAGTGCAGGGGCGCATGCTCTCCCTGCTCGATGACGACACCCTGGCGGCGCTTTTCGGCCACGAACTTGGTCACTACCTCGCCCATGGCGAGAACAATCCGCACCGTGGCCCGACCTTGGCGGTGATGACCATCCTGCACGCTGGCAATGCGCCGGCGGCGTTGATGGCCGCCGCGCAGCGTCTCTCGATGGCCCAGGAATTGACCGCCGACCGCATCGGGTTGCTTGCCTGTTCGGGCCTCGACGCCGCATTGCGTCTGGAGATGGTAGTCGTTACCGGGCTTGCCGCCGAAACGCTGACCTGGGATACCGACGCCTACCTTGCACAAAGCCGTGATCTGATGGAGGCCACGCTGGCCGACGGCGAAGTTGCCGAGGGCCGCACCCATCCGGAACACAGCCTGCGGACCTGGGCTTTGTGGCTGTTCTCCGAAACCGATATCTACCGGCAGTTCACCGGACAAGGGTCCGGCCTGCGCACCCTGGCTGAAGTGGACGCCTTGTTGCTGCGGGTACTGGGGCAGCCGCAGCTTGAGATCGGCATTCCCTCGATGCTCGACGAGCCCCCCGTCGAAGTGCATGAATGCGCGCTGGCGGCGTGTGTGCTGGTGGCGGCCGCCGATGGCGAATTCCATGATCTGGAGATGCAGGCCATCGAACGGGTATTCGCGCCGCTGGTTCCAAACTGGCGCGACAGTCTCGATCCGGAACGGGCCTTGGCGGACTTCCAGCGCCTCGGCCCGCTGGTTGCTGCCAGTGGCCCGCGCCTGCAACGCGCGCTGTTTTCCGTGCTGGCGCATGTGCTGGCGGTCGATGGCGAGTGCAGTCCCAGTGAAGTCCAGGTCATCGTCGCGATCGGTGGGGCGCTCGGATGCCGCAAGCTTTTCGTCGAGCTCTTGCCGGCAGTGCTCGCCCATTTTGGGCTTGATGTTCATGAAGCATTGGCACGGCCCGAGCCCGGCATCCCGATGCCGCCGCGCGGGTCGGACGTGGATGAGGCCTTGACGGTATATTTCCGGGGCGTTGCCCGCCGTGGCGGTGGGCAGGTCAGTTTGCGGCGCTTGCTGCGCATGGTCGGCACCTACCGATCCTC
>SSSX01000088.1 GCA_015657735.1 Zoogloeaceae bacterium | reverse complement strand
GCCTTGAGCGCCGCGCCGGTGGCCGCGTCGACCGCCTTGTCGGCGTCGATGATCAACGCGCGGTCGCCGGCGAGATGCAGCTTGCCGTCGGCCATCGCCGTCAGCACGCGCCCGGCCTCCGGATCGGCCGCCGCGACGATCTGGCGGATCGCCGCGACCTTCTCGGTCGAGTCCTCGGCCGCCAGCTGGCGCACCTGGGCCGGGTCGAGCGCGGCGTGGGCCGGCAGGGCCGCCGCGCAGAACAATACAACGAGTGCTTTTTTGATCATGGAAACTCCGTCCGCCATTTTGTGCAGTGCACCGACAGGTTACGGACGAGCGGACCGATCAGAAATACGATGAATTGCGTAGGACGACGACGGGCCGGGAAGGACCGCCGGCACGCAGCCGGCGCCGCCCGCAGGGTTGCGCTGGCGGCAGTGGACGGAACAACGGGGGCCGAGGCCCCCGTCGCGATTCGCGGCGTCCGGATCACTTCACGTCCGGCTCGTCCTTCTTCTTGTCGTTGCCCGCGATGTACGGGCTCCACGGGGCCGCCCTGACCGGGCCCGGGGTTTTCCAGACGACGTTGAACTGGCCGTCGGCCTTCACTTCGCCGATGAATACCGGCTTGTGGAGGTGATGGTTCTTGTCGTCCATCTTCACGGTGAAGCCCGACGGCGCCTTGAAGCTCTGGCCGGCCATCGCCGCGATGACCTTGTCGGTATCGGTGCTCTTGGCTTTCTCGACGGCCTGCGCCCACATGTGGATACCGATGTAGGTGGCTTCCATCGGGTCGTTGGTGACCACGGTGTTGGCGTTCGGCAGCTTCTTCTTGGCGGCCCAGTCCTTGTACATCTTGATGAACTTGACGTTCTCGGGGTTCTTCAGCGACTCGAAGTAGTTCCACGCCGCCAGGTGGCCGACCAGCGGCTTGGTGTCGACGCCGCGCAGCTCTTCCTCGCCCACCGAGAAGGCGACCACCGGCACGTCGGTGGCCTTCAGGCCGGCGTTGCCGAGTTCCTTGTAGAACGGCACGTTGGAGTCGCCGTTGATGGTGGACACCACGGCGGTCTTCTTGCCTTCGGCGGCGAACTTCTTGATCTTGGCGATGATGGTCTGGTAATCGCTGTGACCGAAGGGGGTGTATTCCTCCATGATGTCGGCGTCGGCGACGCCCTTCGACTTCAGGAAGGCGCGCAGGATCT
>SSSX01000628.1 GCA_015657735.1 Zoogloeaceae bacterium | reverse complement strand
GTCGTCGAATGCGGGGTCTTCGACTATCCGCCCGATCCGGTCGGGCAGCTGCGCGCCCTCGGCGTGCCGCTGCAGGCCTTCGACGCCGCCGGAATCGCCCTCGAATTCGGCGACATCCGACTCGGCAATACCGTGATGCTGGGCGCCATGTCCGACCATCTGCCCTTTCCGGCGGAGATCCTGCGCGATGCCGTCGCCGCCCGTTTTGCCCAGCGCAAGCCGGAACGCCTCGACGTTAACCTGCGCGCCTTCGACGCCGGGCGCGCGCGTGCCGCCGCGCTCGTCGCCTGAAACGCCAAATCGAAGCCTACGTCGTGGTAGACTCCCAGGTTTTTCCTGAGGGGCGTTGGCATGACCGCTCGCATTATCGATGGCAACGTATTGTCCGCCAGGCTGCGCGGAGCGCTCGCCGCGAAGGCGGCCGAGCTGACCGCGCAGGGCACCCGGCCCTGCCTGGCGGTGATTCTGGTCGGTGGCGATCCGGCCTCGGCGGTTTACGTCCGCAACAAGGTGGCCGGCTGCGAGAAGGCCGGCATCCAGTCCCTCAAGTTCGAATACCCGCAGGATGCCGCCCCGGCCGACGTGCTCGGCAAGATCGCCGAGCTCAACGCCGACCCGTCGGTGCATGGCATCCTGGTGCAGCTGCCGCTGCCCCGGCAATTCGACGAAAAGACGGTTCTTGAGGCGATTTCCGTCGAGAAGGACGTCGACGGCTTCCACGCCGAGAACGTCGGCCGCCTGTCGCAGGGCCAGGAAGCCTTCGTGCCGTGCACGCCGAACGGCGTGATGGAAATGCTGAAGAGCATCGAGGTGCCGCTGCGCGGCGCCGAGGCGGTGGTGATCGGCCGTTCCAACATCGTCGGCAAGCCGATGGCGATGCTCCTCACCGCGGCCGGCGCGACCGTCACCGTGTGCCATTCGGGCACCCGCGACCTGAACTTCCACACCCGCCGCGCCGACATCCTGGTAGCGGCGATCGGCAAGCCGAAATTCGTCACCGGCGACATGATCAAGCCCGGCGCCACCGTCATCGACGTCGGCATCAACCGGCTTCCCGACGGCAAGCTGTGCGGCGACGTGGATTTCGCCTCGGCGCAGGAAGTCGCCGGCGCGATCACCCCGGTGCCGGGCGGTGTCGGCCCGATGACCATCACCATGCTGCTCGCCAATACCGTCGAGTCGGCAAGCCGCGTCGCACGGAAGGGCTGAAGCATGAGCGAGCACAACCCCGTCATCGGCATCGTCATGGGCTCCAATTCCGACTGGCCCACGATGCAGGCCGCGGCCAAGGCGCTGAAGGATTTCGACGTGCCGTTCGAGGCCCGCGTGGTGTCCGCCCACCGCACCCCCGACCTGATGTTCGAATACGCCGAACAGGCCCGCGCCCGCGGTCTGCGCGCGATCATCGCGGGGGCCGGCGGGGCGGCTCACCTGCCGGGCATGATCGCCGCCAAGACGACGCTGCCGGTGCTCGGCGTGCCGGTCCAGTCCAAGGCGCTGTCGGGGCAGGATTCGCTGCTCTCCATCGTGCAGATGCCGAAAGGCATCCCGGTTGCCACCTTTGCCATCGGCGAGGCCGGCGCGGCCAACGCCGGGCTGTTCGCGGTGGCGCTGCTGGCCGCCACCGACCCGGCCCTCGCCGCCCGGCTCGAGGCCTTCCGTGCCGCGCAGACCGCCAGCGTGCTGGCCATGACCCTCGACCCGATCTGATTGCAGGTTTGACCCGATGATCCTCCCGCCCGCCACCCTCGGCATGCTCGGCGGCGGCCAGCTCGGCCGCTTCTTCGTCGCCGCGGCCCACGAAATGGGCTACAAGGTCTGGGTTCTCGATCCCGACCCGCACAGCCCCGCCGGTCTCATCGCCGACCGCCACCTGCAGGCCGGCTACGACGACTTCGCGGCGCTCGACAGGCTGGCCGAAGCCTGCGCGGCGGTGACCACCGAGTTCGAGAACGTACCGGCCGACACCCTCGACTACCTCGCCAAGTTCATCCCGGTGCGCCCCGGCGCGGCGGCGGTCGCGGTGTGTCAGAACCGCATCGCCGAAAAGAGCTTCCTGCGCGACAACGGCCTGCCCCACGGCGCCTTTGCGGTGATCGCCGCCGAAGCCGACATCGCCGCCGCCGATGCCGGCCTGTT
>SSSX01000087.1 GCA_015657735.1 Zoogloeaceae bacterium | reverse complement strand
GGTACGCATCTACAACGCCGAACGGCCCCATCTGTCCTTAAAATACAAAACGCCCGATGAAGTCCATCGGGCGTCTTAAATCTCAAGCTGATCGGCGAAACGGCACGCCGAAGGCTGTCAAGCTATAGCAGGACGGGACATGTTTGTACTTTTCTATCTGAAGTTGACAGCGCTATAGCCCTCACAGCGAGCGGCGAGCCATGCTGCCGCTGGCCCTTCACGGTCGCCGAGCGATCTGCAGGTACAAAAAAAGCCGGCTCAGCAGCCGGCGTTTTTTTGACCTGCTGAAGTTCAGCTGACGATCATCCCTGCCCCGACCGTGTTGTTGGTCGATTCGTCGATCAGGATGAAGGCGCCGGTGGCGCGGGAGTCGGTGTAGTTGTCGGCGAAGACCGGCTGGGCGAGTTTCAGGCTCAGCCTGGCGATGTCGTTCATGGCCAGCGTCGTTGCGCCCTCGTTGGCGAGGGTGTTGATATCGACGCGATGGGCGATGGTGGCGACCTTGGCTTTGACTTCGCGGGTGGTGTGGCGCAGCCAGTAGGTGCGGGCCGGCGACAGCGGCGTTTCGGACAGCCAGCAGACGATGGCGTCGATCTGCTTGGACTGGGCGGGAACTTCGTCGCTGTTGACGATCATGTCGCCACGCGAGATGTCGATCTCGTCTTCGAGCAGCAGGGTGACGGACTGTTCGTGGATCGCCTTGTCGAGCGACTGGCCGTACAGCTGGATGTCCTTGATGCGGGTGGTGAGGCCGTTGGGCAGCACGGTGACGCTGTCGCCGACCCGGATTTCGCCGGATTCGACACGGCCCATGAAGCCGCGGTAGTCGTGCAGCTCGGGGTTGTCGGAGGCCTGCGGGCGGCACACGTACTGGACCGGGAAGCGGAAGCTTTCGGCCTGTTCGGTGTGGGCGGCGGGGGCGGCTTCGAGGATGTCGATCATCGTCGGGCCGTCGTACCAGCCCAGACGGTCGCCGCGGTCGACGATCATGTCGCCGTTGAGGGCCGACAGGGGGATGAAGCGGACGTCGGTGAGCCCGATCTGTGCGGCGAAGGCCTTGTATTCGGTGACGATGCGCTCGTAGGTGGCCTGATCGTAGTCGACCAGGTCCATCTTGTTCACGGCGACGACCACGTGGGGAATGCCGACCAGCTTGGTGAGGTAGCTGTGGCGGCGGGTCTGGGTGAGGACGCCCTTGCGCGCGTCGATCAGGATGATCGCCACGTTGGCGGTCGACGCGGCGGTGACCATATTGCGCGTGTACTGCTCGTGGCCCGGCGCGTCGGCAATAATGTACTTGCGGGTGCCGGTGGAGAAGTAGCGGTAGGCGACGTCGATGGTGATGCCTTGCTCCCGCTCGGCCTGCAGGCCGTCGGTGAGCAGCGACAGGTCGACGGCGGTGAGGCCGCGCTTGCTGGAGGTTTTCTCGATGGCGGTGAGGGTGTCGGCGAGGATGGCCTTGGTGTCGAACAGCAGGCGGCCGATCAGCGTGCTCTTGCCGTCATCGACGGAGCCGCAGGTGAGGAAGCGCAGCAGGCCGCGGTCTTCTACGTGGTGGGCGCTCATTTAGAAGTAACCCTCTTTCTTGCGTTGTTCCATGGAGGCTTCGCTGGTCTGGTCGTCCAGACGCGTGGCGCCGCGCTCGGTGAGTGTGGTGGTGGCGGTTTCGAGCACGATCTTGTCGACGGTGTCGGCATCCGACTCGACCGGTGCCGTACAGGAGATGTCGCCAACGGTGCGGAAACGCACCAGTTTTTCGACGATTTCCTCGCCGGCCTTCGGCAGGTTGGTCAGTTCGCCGGAAGCGAGCGGCACATTGACCGGTACGATGGCGCCTTGGCGGATGACCACCGGGCGGGTGTGGGCAAAGTAGATGCTGGGCAGTTCCAGCTTCTCGCGCTCGATGTATTGCCAGACGTCCATTTCCGTCCAGTTCGAGATCGGGAAGGCGCGGATGTTCTCGCCCT
>SSSX01000627.1 GCA_015657735.1 Zoogloeaceae bacterium | reverse complement strand
GGCCTGGGTCGGCCGCTCGCCGCCGGCCGCCCGCTCCAGGCTACCGAGGATGCGGTCGCGCATCTCGGTCGCCGCCTTGTTGGTGAAGGTCAGCGCCAGCACCTCCTCCGGGTGGTCGACAACGGCCAAGAGGCGCAGGTAACGCTGGGTCAGCAGCTCCGTCTTGCCGGCCCCGGCCGGCGCCTCGACGATGAAGGAAGCCAGGTCGAGCGCCCGCCGGCGGGCGAGGTCGTCCTCGGCGAGGCGGTCAACGGCCGGCGGCGTCATGCGCCCTCCTTAGTCATAGTGCGACCACAGGCGCAGCACCTTGACCACCCGCTCGGCTTCGAGAACCTGATAGACCAGGCGGTGCTGGATGTTGATGCGCCGGGAATAGGCGCCGGCCAGATCGCCGACCAGCTTCTCGTAGGGCGGCGGATTCTGGAAGGGGTTGTCGCGGACGATGGCCAGCAGCGCCCGGGCCTTCTCCTTCAGCCCGGCTGCGGCGAGTTTTTCGGCATCCTTCTGGGCGTGTCTGGCGAAAACCAGCTGCCAGCTCACCAATCGAGCTCCGTCCGGCATTCACCGAGCGGTTCGGCCAGCCCCTCGCGAATCGACTCGCGCATGCCGGGCACCGACAGCAGGTACATGGTTTCCTGGATTGCCGCCCAGTCCTCGGCCGAGACGAGCACCGCGCTGTGCCGCTTGCCGGTGATCATCACCGGCTGATGGCTGGTCGCCGCCTCGTCGATCAGGCGATAAAGATTGGAACGCGCTTCGCTGGCAGTGAGTGGGGGCATGGAAAACTCCTTGGTCAAGGTTTTATCGTACGATTTTTCGTACGCCACTTCAAGCGACCGCGACAGCCCGGACAGGAGCGGGCACGGGCCGCCCCAAGCTTGCCGTCTTCACGCCGCTGCCACCCTCACCCCCGCAGCTTCCGGCTGAGCTCGGCGAGGGCCCGCATCTGGGCGGCAACCTGGCCGATCAGCTTGGCGTCGGTCAGGTTGCCGTCGGCGTCGAAGGCGCCGGCGAAGGCGCTGGAGAAGATCTCCGGCTTGTTGACCAGGTGCAGGTCGAGGAAGACGCAGACCTGGCGCAGGTGGTACTGGGCGCGC
>SSSX01000626.1 GCA_015657735.1 Zoogloeaceae bacterium | reverse complement strand
CTGCCCGGCGATGCTGGCCGGCATCAGGTCCACCGCCTTCCTGGTTTCGGCGCCGAGCGACGCGGCCGGACCGGTCAGCGAGAAGACGACGCCGACGTTGATGTCGGCCGCCGCGTGGCTGGCCGCGAGGGCCAGGGCGAGAGTGCTCAGGGTGGTCTTGAAGCGCAAATGCATGGATGTCTCCTCGTGTGCGGGCGGTCAGGTCGGGGCCTGATGGGGGTGATCGGGTTGGGGAGTCCGGTCATCGAGATGCCCTTGGCTCGATATCTGGAATGCTAGCATTCCAGTTTGAAAAGGCAAGCGCGCCGGATGCCGTGTTGTGCGATCCGGCCCGACATGGCCGAGCGCGGCTCACGGGGAAACGGGGCTGGCTGCGGGTGGTAGTATCAGCGCCCGTTCGGCACACCGGAATGCAGGCCCAGGGGCATGGAAACAGCACACAAGAAGGCATTCATCTTCAAAGAAATCCTGCAGCGCCTGCTCGGCGGGCACTACCGTTTCGGGGAGCGAATCCAGGTCAAGGCGCTGACCGCCGAGACGGGGGTCAGCAAGCAGCCGATCATGACGGCGCTGAACAGCCTCCAGGAGCGCGGTTTCGTCCGAATCACCGCGCAGGTCGGCTGCGAAGTGATCTCGCCGTCGCTGGAGGAGATCGAGGATTTCTACCGGATGTTCGCCGCCGTCGAGGGCGTGATCGCCGGCCTCGCGGCCAGCCGGGCGAGCCGCGACGAGCTTCTACGGTTGCAGGCGATCAACGACCAGCTCGCTGCCGTCGCGCCGGACGCCCAGCCGGCCGAGGCCTATCGGCGCATCAACGTGCTGTTCCACCGCCAGCTGCACGACATGGCGCACTCGCCGCTGGTCAGCGCGCGCCAGCTGGCGAACTTCGAGCTGTCGGATTTCTTCATCGTGCAGACCTGCGGCTTCGATGCCCACCTCGACCGCGTCGCCGACGAACACCAGGCGCTGATCGGCGCGATCGCCTCGGGCGACCCGAAGCGCGCCAGCGCCGCGGCCCAGGCTCACATCCTGAGCGTGTCGGCGAGCGTGGTGGGCTACCTGCGCAGCCGCACCGGATAAGGCCGGGCGGCAGCTCGCCAGCCGTTCAGGCGATCCACTCCACCGCGGCGCTCAGCAGGTAGCCGGCGCCGTACACCGTCTTGATGATTTTCGGGTCTTGCGGGTCGTCTTCGAGTTTGCGGCGCAGGCGCGAGATGCGCACGTCGATGCTGCGGTCGAAGGGATCGAGTTCGCGTTCGCCGATGAGCTGCTCGCGGGTCAGGATCTTGTTGGGGCGCTTGAGCAGGGTTTGCAGCAGCGCCGCTTCGGCGGCCGACAGCGAGACTTCGCGGCCGTCGCCGGCGGTGAGGTTGAGGCGGCCGATGTCGAAGTGCCAGCCGGCGAAGCGCACCGCGCCGGGGCCGCCGGGTTCGGGCGCGGCGGCTTTCTGGTAGCGGCGCAGGATGGAGCGCACGCGGGCGACCAGTTCGCGCGGTTCGAAGGGTTTGACGAGGTAGTCGTCGGCGCCCAGTTCGAGGCCCAGCACGCGGTCGGTGAGGCCGTCGCGGCCGGTCAGGATCAGCGCCGCGCAGGGGTGCTGTTCCTGCAGTTCGCGCAGCACCTGCAGGCCGTCCATGTCGGGCAGGCCGAGGTCGAGGATCGCCAGTTCGGGCTGCACGCGGCGGGCGCGGGCGAGCAGGGCGCGTCCGGTGCCGAAGGTTTCGCAGCGGAAGCCGTATTCGGCGAGGGTGGCGGCGATCAGGCGGGCGATGTCGGTTTCGTCTTCGACGACGAAGATCAGCGGGGTGTCCTTGTCGGGGGCGGTCATGGTGCCGGATTCTCCGGGAGCTCGGGTTCGGTGGAGGCGGTGAGGGCGGCGTCGATGGCGCTGGCCAGCGCGGCCCGGTCGAAGGGTTTGCGCAGGGTCGGGATGTCGGCGGCGGCGCTCGTTTCGCCGGTGGCGTAGCCGGTGATCAGCAGGATCGGCAGGCGCGGCCGCAGCCGGCGGGCGGCGGCGGCCAGTTCGCGCCCGCCGAGGCCGGGCATGACGGTGTCGGAGACGAGCAGCGCGATGTCGTCGACGGCTTCGAGCATGGCCCGTGCCTCGATGCCGTTGCCGGCTTCGAGCACCGGGTGGCCGAGTTCGATGAGTTGCTGGCGGATGACTTTGCGCACCTCGGTTTCGTCCTCGACCAGCAGCACCAGCCGGCTGGCGCTGGCGGCGCTGGCGGCGGGCTGGCGCAGCGGCGCGGGCGGCGGCGGCGGGGCGTCGGTCTGCGGCACGATGAAGCGCACATTGGTGCCCTTGCCGGGCGTGCTGAGGATGCGGATGTTGCCGCCCGACTGGCGGATGAAGCCGTAGACCATCGCCAGCCCGAGGCCGCTGCCGGCGCCGAAGGCCTTGGTGGTGAAGAAGGGTTCGAAGAGGCGCGGCAGCAGCTCGGGGGCGATGCCGACGCCGGTGTCGGAGACGTCGAACTGGACGTAGTCGCCGGGCGGCACTTCGACCAGCCGGGCGAGG
>SSSX01000625.1 GCA_015657735.1 Zoogloeaceae bacterium | reverse complement strand
TTCGACATGGACTACTGCGTGCAGCTGGCGTTCGAGAACATCAACGCGCCCGAGACCGAAGGCTACGGCGTGGACCACGTCGCGGTGGTCGAAGGGCTCGGCTGCAAGGCGATCCGCGTGCGCCGCGCCGAGGACATCCAGCCCGCCTTCGCCCAGGCCCGCGCCTGGATGGAGGAATTCCGCGTGCCGGTGGTCGTCGAGATCATCCTCGAGCGGGTCACCAACATCTCGATGGGCACCGAAATCAACGCCATCAACGAGTTCGAGGATCTGGCCGAGCACGGCGCCGACGCGCCAACCGCCATCGCGCTGCTCGACTGAGCACGCAAAGAATCCTCCGTGAGGGGCGAATTCATTCGCCCTCGCGCATTTGATGCACCTCCGGGGCGAACGGATTCGCCCCCACGAAAGGACACGATCATGCCGCGTTTCGCCGCCAACCTTTCCATGCTGTTCACCGAGTTGCCCTTCCTCGAGCGCTTCGAGGCCGCTGCCGAGGCGGGCTTTCGCGGTGTCGAATACCTGTTCCCCTACGCCTTCCCGAAGGAGGCGCTGGCCGAGCGGCTGGCGCGCCACGGCCTCGTGCAGGTGCTGCACAACCTGCCGGCGGGCAACTGGGAAGCCGGCGAGCGCGGCATCGCCTGCCACCCCGAGCGGGTCGGCGAATTCCGCGACGGCGTCGGCCGCGCCATCGACTACGCCCACGCCCTCGGCTGCACGCAGATCAACTGCCTGGCCGGCGTCGCTCCGGCCGGGGTGGCCGAAGCGGCGCTGCGCGACACCTTCGTCGCCAACCTGCGCTTTGCCGCCAGCCAGCTGGCGGAAGCCGGCATCCGCCTGCTGATCGAGCCGATCAACACCTTCGACATCCCCGGCTTCTACCTCAACCGCACCGCCCAGGCGGCGGAGATCCTCGACGCAGTCGCCTCGGACAACCTCTTCATCCAGTACGACATCTACCACGCCCAGCGCATGGAGGGCGAGCTGGCGGCGACCATCGCCCGGCACCTGCCGCGCATCGCCCACATCCAGCTCGCCGACAACCCCGGCCGCCACGAGCCGGGCAGCGGCGAGATCAATTATCCGTGGCTGCTGCGCCACATCGACGGCCTCGGCTACGCCGGCTGGATCGGCTGCGAGTACAAGCCGGCCGGCCTGACCCGCGCCGGCCTCGGCTGGCTGGCCCAGTTCGCCGAATAAACATCACAGACAGGAGACAGACAATGGCAAACATCGGATTCATCGGCCTCGGCATCATGGGCGCGCCCATGGCCGGCCACCTCATCGCCGGCGGCCACGCCGTGTTCACCTACACCCACGGCGCCACCCCGGCGGCGCTGCTCGATGCCGGCGCGCGGGTCTGCGCCAGCGGCGCCGAGGTGGCGCGTCAGGCCGACATCGTGATCCTGATGGTGCCCGACACGCCGCATGTCGAGGACGCGCTGTTCAGCGTCGACGGCGTGGCCGCCGGGCTCACCAAGGGCAAGATCGTCGTCGACATGAGCTCCATCTCGCCGGTCGCCACCAAGGATTTCGCCCGCCGCATCAACGCCCTCGGCTGCGAATACCTCGACGCGCCGGTGTCCGGCGGCGAGGTCGGCGCCAAGGCCGCCAGCCTGACCATCATGGCCGGCGGCCGCCAGGAATGCTTCGACATCGTCAAGCCGCTGTTCGAGCTGATGGGCAAGAACATCACCCTCGTCGGCGGCAACGGCGACGGCCAGATCACCAAGGTCGCCAACCAGATCATCGTCGCGCTGACCATCGAAGCGGTCGGCGAGGCGCTGCTGCTCGCCGCCAAGGCCGGCGCCGATCCGGCCAGGGTGCGCCAGGCGCTGATGGGCGGCTTCGCCAATTCGCGCATCCTCGAGGTGCACGGCGAGCGCATGGTCAAGCGGACCTTCGACCCCGGCTTCCGCATCGAGCTGCACCAGAAGGATCTCAATCTGGCGCTCGCCACCGGCCGCCAGCTCGGCGTGGCGCTGCCCAACACGGCCACAGCGCAGGAACTCTTCAACGCCTGCGCGGCCCACGGCGGCGCCGGCTGGGACCACTCGGCGCTGGTGCGCGCGCTGGAAAAGATGGCCAATTTCGAGATCGGCCAGCAGGCCGGCTGAGGAAGGCCCGCGATGAAACCCCGCCACCTCGCCATCGAAGTCGGCTCCCACCGCTTCGTCGCCCGCCTGGAGCACGAGGCCGCCCCCCGCACCTGCGCGGCCTTCCTGAAGATGCTGCCGTTCTCCAACCAGGTGATCCATTCGCGCTGGAGCGGCGAGGCGGTGTGGGTGCCGCTGGCGGATTTCGACACCGGGCTCGACTACGAGAACCACACCAGCCACCCTTCGCGGGGCGACGTGCTGCTCCATCCGGGCGGCTTTTCCGAGACCGAAATCCTGTTCGCCTACGGCAGCAGCCGTTTTGCCAGCAAAATGGGGCAGCTGGCCGGCAACCACTTCCTGACCATCGTGGAAGGCGGCGAGCAGCTGCCGGACATGGGGCGCACGGTGCTGTGGAAGGGCGCCCAGTGGATCCGCTTCATTGCCCTCGGCGAACGCTGACGGCGCGGCGCCGGCCTTACGAACGACGGGCGAACGAATCCGCCCCAACCAGGAGTTGAGCGAATGAACCCATCCCCCCGTGACCTCCTGCAGGCCATGTTCGCCGCAGCGGTCAATGCCGCCCAGCCCGAGCACTGCATCCCGCGCTGGCTGCCGGCGGCGCCGGCCGGGCGCACCGT
>SSSX01000624.1 GCA_015657735.1 Zoogloeaceae bacterium | reverse complement strand
GCGGTTGGCGTTGATGAGCACGCCGCCGACCTGCGGGGCGAAGCGTTCGAGCACGTGGTGCACCATCGGCCGGCCGTGGAGCGTTTCGAGACCCTTGTCGACACCGCCCATCCGCCGCCCGCGACCGCCGGCGAGGATGAGTCCGGTGATGTCGTCGGGGCTCGCCGCGTCCATCTCAGCCACCGATGTAGGACATCTCGATCTTGCGCAGCGCGGCGGTTTCGGCGGTGCGGATTTCGGAGTAGCGGTCGCTGCGGCGCTGCCAGATCTGCCCGATGACCGCCGACAGCTCGGCGTCGCTGCGCTTGTCGCGGATCAGCGCGCGCAGGTCGTGGCCGCTGTGGGCGAACAGGCAGGTGTAGAGGCGGCCTTCGGTCGACAGGCGGGCGCGGGTGCAGGTCGAGCAGAAGGCCTGGGTGACCGACGAGATGACGCCGATCTCGCCGCCGCCATCGACGTAGCGCCAGCGTTCGGCGACTTCGCCGGTGTAGTTGGGGTCGACCGGTTCGAGCGGGAAGACGGCGTGGATGCGCCGCACGACCTCGGCCGACGGCACCACGTCGTCCATGCGCCAGCCGTTGGAGCTGCCCACGTCCATGAACTCGATGAAGCGCAGAATGTGGCCGCTGCCGCGGAAGTGGCGGGCGAGCGGGATGATCTCGTGGTCGTTCATGCCGCGCTTGACGACCATGTTGATCTTGATCGGCCCGAGCCCGGCCGCGGCGGCGGCATCGATGCCGGCCAGCACCTCGGCGACCGGGACGTCCATGTCGTTCATCGCCCGGAAGGTGGCATCGTCGAGCGAGTCGAGGCTGACGGTGACGCGGGTCAGGCCGGCGGCTTTCAGCGCCGGGGCCTTTTTTGGCAGCAGCACGCCGTTGGTGGTCAGCGTCACTTCCATGCCGGGGATGGCGACCAGCTGGGCGACGAGGCGTTCGAGGTTGCGCCGCAGCAGCGGCTCGCCGCCGGTCAGGCGGATCTTGCCGACGCCGTGGGCGGCGAACAGGCGGGCGAGGCGGGCGATCTCCTCGAAACTGAGCAGGGATTCGCGCGGCAGGAAGGCGTAGTCCTTGTCGAACACGGCCTTCGGCATGCAATAGACGCAGCGGAAATTGCAGCGGTCGGTGACCGAGATGCGCAAATCCCGCACCGGGCGCCCGCGGCTGTCCGTCAGCCGGCCGGTGGGGGCGGGCAGTTCGGCGGGGACCGTCGGCAGCTGCCGGAGCTGACGCTCGTCGGCAAGGGGAATGACTCGCTGGTTCATCGTCGTGTGAGGCTCGGCGGGGGCAGGCGTGGTTGTACCGCCATGTTGAGGCTTCCGCCTTGTCCTGAGGCAAGGAAGAAGGCGCCCGCAAGAAAATTATGGAGCGTGCGCGGGGGAAGGGCAAGCCGCCGCCGGGGGAGGCGTGCCCGTCCCGCCGACAGGCGCCTTCGTGCCGCCCGCCGCCGCGCCTCACACCTTCCTGTAGATCTCGGCGCCGGTCTTGACGAACTCGATGGCCTTGGTAGCCATGCCCTGTTCGAGGGCTTCGGTCTCGGCGATGCCCTGGGCGGCGGCGAAGTCGCGCACGTCCTGGGTGATCTTCATCGAACAGAAGTGCGGCCCGCACATCGAGCAGAAGTGGGCCACCTTGGCCGATTCCTTGGGC
>SSSX01000623.1 GCA_015657735.1 Zoogloeaceae bacterium | reverse complement strand
CCTGTTCGCGCGTCAGCAGCAGCACGTGGCGGTACGGGCGCAGCACCGCTTCGACGGCGCCCTGCCAGGCCGGGTCGAGGACTTCGACGATGTCGGCGAGGGCGCGGTGGGCGATGCCGGCTTCGGTGAGGCGGGCGCGGAAGCGGTTCACCTCGGGGTCGCCCGGCGCGCCGCGGTGGTCGCGGGTGGCGCGCAGCTGGGCGGTCCTGTCTTCGAAGGCGGCGATGGCTTCGCGCTCCTGACGCTGCAGCTGGAGCAGGCGGGCGTCGGCCCTGGCGAAGGCGGCTTCGAGGTCGACGGCGCCTGCGCCGGCTTCGCGGGCCAGGCGGGTGCGCAGGCTGCTGCGTTCGGCAAGGAGCTTGTCGGCGTCGCGCACCGCGTCGTGGGCGGCGAGGTGGGCTTGCTCGGCTTCGAGTTCGGCGCTGCGGGCGGCCTTGCGTTCGGCGTCGGCGGCGGTTTTTTCGGCGTCGACGGCGATGCTGCGTTTTTGCAGGTCGGCGAGATCGAGGCTGCATTTTTGCAGGTCGCCGCGGCTGCGGGCGAGGTCGGCGCGGGCCAGGCCGATGTCGCGGACCAGCTCGACGGTTTCGAGGCGCGGCACGATCTCGGCGGCCAGCGCCTGCGCTTCGTCGTCGAGCTGCTTCCATTCGAGGTAGCGGTCGGCTTCGAGGCGCTTGGCTTCGGCGTGGGCGCGCAGGCGGTCGAGGTCGAGGCCGAGGGCGGCGATCTCGCGCTCGGCGTTGTTCTGTTCCTCGCGGGCGGCGGCGTAGTTGTCGAGCACTTCCTTGTCGCCGAAGACGTCGAAGACGAGTTCGAGGAGCGCCTTCGGCGAGTATTCGCAGAGCTTGTCGGTGTCGCCCTGCTCGAGCGCCAGCACCTTGGCGATGGCCGGGGTCAGGCCGCCCCACGCGAGGCGGCTCTGGTAGTCGCGGTAGCCGACCCATTCGACGGCGCGCGCGTCGTTGGTTTCGAGGGCCTCGATGGGCAGGTCGCCGTCGGCGATGGCGTAGTCGCGGGTCCACTCGCCGCCGGCGCGGCGGATGCGGCAGGCCAGCGTGACTTCGTCTTTCAGGCACGGGAAGAAGGGCCGCTTGCCGGTGTTGCCGGGCCGGTTGGCGACCACCGCGCGGAGCCACGCGAAGCTGCGGTTGGCGCGGCGCACGTAGCGGCGGAAGTCGCGCTTGCCGGAGCAGCGCAGGCCGAAGAGGGTGCGCAGGGCGTCGAGCAGGGTGGTCTTGCCCGAGCCGTTGGGGCCGACGATGGTGATGATCTGGGCGTCCAGCGGCAGGCTGAAGCGGCGCCAGTAATCCCAATGAACCAGTTCGAGTTGCTTGATGTGGAACATGTCAGGCTGGAAAGCGTGGTTGGCGGGGGAATCCGTGGGGGCGAATTTGTTCGCCCGGCGCGTCGATCGACGTCCGCGGGCGAACGAGTTCGCCCCTACGCGGCGTCGGTGTCGGAGTCGGCGTCGGGCAGCGGGTGGCCGGCGCGGGCGAGCACGGCGCCGAGGGTGCCGTGGATGATGCGCTCGGCGAGGACGCGGTAGTCGAGCAGCACGTCGAGCAGCGGGCCCTCGAAGATCATGCCGCCGCGGCGTTCGATGAAGCCGAGCTGGGCCAGGCGCGACAGCAGCTTGCCCTGCACGTAGGTCTTGTGGCCGAGCACCGGCGCGAAGTCGGCGAGCAGCGAGGCTTCCGCGATGGCGCCGGAGACGTCGCCGCCGCGCGGCAGCGGGGCGTCCTTGCCGAACATGTCGCCCTGGCCGTCGTCGCCGAGCTTCTGGCGGTTGATCTGGCGCTCGCGCTTGGGCAGCACGATCAGCGCCCAGATGACGACCAGCAGCGCGAGCTGGTCGCGGGTCAGGCCGACGTTGCTGGCGGCGTATTCGCGGCCGGCGCCGAACACCGGTTCGTGCAGCTCGTCGGCCAGCGCCACGGCGACGTGGTCGGCGTAGGGGTTGTCGATGAGCTGCAGGCCGACGGCGGCGAGGCGGGCGTCGAGGTCGACGCGGAAGCTTTCGTCGACCAGCGCGCGGCGCACCAGCGGGTCGGTGCGCGGCAGGCTGCGGTTGGCCAGCAGGCGGGCGGTGAGGGTGCGGATCGGGTGTTCCATCAGGCGGGGTCGGGGGTGGGGGCGTCGAGGCCGTCGAGGGCGGGCAGCGCCTCGGGCGCCGGCAGGCTGCCGCGGGCGCCGACGAGGCCGGCGGAGATGGCGGCGATTTCGTCTGCGCCGACCTTGACGCTGCCGGCCTCGAAGCGCACGTCGAGCGGCAGGCGCATGAATTCGCCGATCGGGCCGTCGGTGGGGCCGGCGCTGCCGGCTTCGCCGTCGCCGCCGTCGGCCAGCAGGGCGAGCAGCGACAGGCGGTAGCTGGCGGCCGGGAAGCCGCCGCCGGCAACGAGGCCGGCGAGCGGGGCGGGTTCGGCGCCGGCTGCGGCGAGACGGGCCAGGCGCTGGCTGAAGTGCTGCAGGAGACGCAGGTCGTCCTGCTCGGGCGGACGGTTGGCGGGGGCGGCTTCGGGGGGCGGCAGTGCGTTGTCGGCCTCGATCCGGCGGGCGTCTTCGGACAGGCCGGGTTCGGCGCGGTCGAGCAGTTCGTGGCCGCCGGCCAGCAGGGTCAGCTCCGGCGCCGGGGCGAGGGCGCCGGCGGCCAGCGCGGCGAGCGCGCGGGCGTCGACTCCGCGCAGCCAGCCGGCCACATCGGACGACGAGATGCCGGAGCCGCCGAGGGTCACGCGCTGGGCTTCGATCTTGTTCACGGCGCGCTGGAAGGCGGCGTCGACGCGGGCCAGCCGCGACTGGGCGAGGCCGATGCGCTGGGCCACGCGGGCCAGTTCGAAGGGCACCTCGGGGTCGGCCAGCAGTTCGTGCAGGACGGCGGTGCCCTTCTCGATCCAGCGCGTGTTGGCGGACAGGCGGCGGCGGGCGTCGGCGATGCGGAACTCGGAGCCGGAGGCGATGGCGTCCTCGAAATGCCAGGCCAGGTCGTTGAGCTTGCCGAGGAGGTGGCCGAGGGCTTCGGGGGTGACGCTGCCGACCGCCGCGAGGCCGGCCAGCTGGGCGGTGAGGAAGCCCAGTTCGAGGTCGTCCGCGGCGCTGAAGCTGACCAGCATGCCGATCGCCGCCACCGCGTTGCGGCCCAGGTCGGACAGGGCGTACAGGCCGTCGTCGCCGATTTCCAGCAGGCTGTTGCCGCGCAGGCGGCGCAGCACGGTTTCGAGCTTGACCGGGTCGAGGAAGGCGAAGCGCTGGCGCAGCTGCTCCGGGCTCCAGCGCGGGGCGTCGTTCTCGCGGCCGATCTCGCGCAGCACCAGCAGGCGCATCAGCACCTCGGCCTCGCTGCCGTGGAAGAGGGTGCTGAAGGCGGTCAGCAGCGGCCGCGCGTGGCGCAGCGGGGCGAGCTCGGGGACGTCGTCGGCGGCGACGCCCGGGGCGAGCAGTTCGTGGAAGGGGGCGTCGTCCGTCATCGGCTCAGCGGAACAGGGCGAGGGCGGCGACGCGACGGTCGATCTCGTCGCTCATCTGCCGGTAGGCGGGGGCGTCGATGCCGCCGAAGCGCCGGCGGAATTCGTCGGCCTGCATGTTTTCGGGCAGGCCGTCGATGGACGGCAGCAGCGCGCCGTCGTCGAGGCCGGCGGCCAGCGCGGCGGCGAGGCGCTCGGGCTGGCCGGCGGCGAGTTCGCCGAGGCGGGTGCCGGCGCGGTCGGCGGCGAGATCGACGAAGGAGAAGCCGCTGCCGCCGTTGGCGTCGTCGATCTCTTTTTCGAGGCCGACCGCGGCGGCCAGCGATTCGCCGGCCCAGGCGGCGACGGCGGCCGAGATCACGAAGTGCTGGGCCAGATCGGTGCGCCCGCGCAGCGTCAGGGTCAGCGGGCGGGGGCGCGGCCAGCGCGCGGCCTCGGGGAGCAGCAGCGCGACGTTCTTGCCGGACAGGTGCAGCGCGGCGACCAGCAGGACGTCGCGCCACGCCGCGCTGCGTCCGGCCGCGCTGCGCGCCGGGCTGGCGGCGTCCTGCAGCAGCGGACCGAGCGCATCGGCCAGCGGAATCTGGCGCCGGCTGTGGCCGACGCGGTCGAGGGTGGCGGTCAGCAAACGCTGGGCGGCGGCGAGGCGTTCGCGTTCGGCCGGGCTGACGGCGAATCCGCGCGCCGAGTCGAGCAGTTCGGGCTGCCAGACGTAGGTCAGGCGCAGGTCGGCCGGCGTGATGGCGATGCGGGCGATGGTTTTTTGCAGCAGCGCGACCTCCGGCGCCAGATCGGTGTGGCGGATGCCGGCGGCGACCGCGGCTTCGAACAGCGCGGCGGGCAGCGGCACCCGGCCGATGCGGACCTGCTCGACGGCGAGGCGGTTGTCGCTGACGCCGAGCCGGGCGCTGACGTTCATGAAGCGGCCGAGTCCGGTGGCGGCGAGGGCGGCCGGCAGCGTCGCGGTGTAGCGCAGGTCGGCGCCGCCCTGGTGCAGCTGCACGGCGGCCTTGCCGTGGAGGCCGCGGCGGGCGGCGAGGTTGAGCAGGGCTTCGAGGTCGGCGCCGGCGAGGCGGACTTCCCGCGTCGCGTCGCGCGGCAGGCGGCGCGGATCGTGCTGGCGCAGGATGGCCTTGGCGCGCGCCACCGACGCCGCCGACGGTTCATCGACATGCGCGACGAGGGGCTGGTCGTCGAGTGCCCGGGCCAGCACGAAGAGTGCGCCGCCGGCCAGCAGCGCGATGGCGAGGCTCAGCCAGGCGAGGAAGCGGGACATCGGTGGGTGACGGGGACAGGGAAGGAGTGGAAGGGCCGGGCGCAGCGCGGCGGCAGGACGGCGGCGGGGCGGGCCAGGGCGACGCGGGCCGCGCCCGGCTCGCGCGTCGCCCTTCAGGCTTTTTGCGGCGGCGCTTACACGCCCTGCTTCAGGCTGGCCTGGATGAAGCCGTCGAGGTCGCCGTCGAGCACCGCCTGGGTGTTGCCGACTTCGTAGCTGGTGCGCAGATCCTTGATGCGCGACTGGTCGAGCACGTAGGAGCGGATCTGGTGACCCCAGCCGATGTCGCTCTTGGCGTCCTCGAGCTTCTGCTGCTCGGACTGGCGCTTGCGCAGCTCGGCTTCGTAGAGGCGGGCGCGCAGCATCGAGAAGGCTTCGTCCTTGTTGCGGTGCTGCGAGCGGTCGTTCTGGCACTGGACGACGATGCCCGACGGGATGTGAGTGATCCGCACCGCCGAGTCGGTCTTGTTGATGTGCTGGCCGCCGGCGCCCGAGGCGCGGTAGGTATCGGTACGCACATCGGCCGGGTTGATGTTGATCTCGATCGAGTCGTCGACTTCCGGATAGACGAAGACGCTGGTAAACGACGTGTG
>SSSX01000622.1 GCA_015657735.1 Zoogloeaceae bacterium | reverse complement strand
CTGGCGGGCCGACAGGTTGACGCCGACCGGCACCCGGCACAGGTCTTCCTGCTGCCACAGGCTGTTCTGGCGGCAGGCTTCGTGGAGCACCCAGGCGCCGATCGGGACGATCAGGCCGGATTCCTCGGCGATCGGGATGAATTTGTCGGGCGGTATCATGCTGCCGTCGGGCTGGCGCCAGCGGATCAGGGCTTCGGTGCCGATCAGTTCGCCGGACAGGGTATCCACCTGCGGCTGGTAGAAGAGTTCGAGCTGGTTCTCGTCGAGGGCGTGGCGCAGGCGGCTTTCCAGCTCGAGGCGTTCGCTGAGGCGCGCCGACAGGCTGTGGTCGAAGAACTGGTAGTTGTTGCGGCCGCGTTCCTTGGCGAGGTACATCGCGGCGTCGGCGTTCTTGACGAGGGCGGCGCCGTCGAGGCCGTCGTGGGGGTAGAGGGCGATGCCGATGCTGACCGTGACGGTGAACTGGTGGCCCTGAAGTTCGAACGGGCGGGCCAGGCTGTCGAGGATGCGCTCGGCGGCGTCCTCGGGCAGCGAGCCTTCGCCGAGGTTGCCCAGCACCACGACGAATTCGTCGCCGCCGGTGCGGGCCACGAGGTCGCCATCGCGCACGCAGGCGCGCAGGCGATGGGCGACGGCGAGGAGCAGTTCGTCGCCGGCCTGGTGGCCGAGGGTGTCGTTGACGTACTTGAAGCGGTCGAGGTCGGTGAACAGCACGGCGACGCCCCGCTGGCGGGCCCGGGCGTCGCCGATGACGTCGGCCAGGTGGCTGGCGAGCAGGGTCCGGTTGGGCAGCGAGGTGAGGCTGTCGTAGTGGGCGAGGTGGCGGATGCGGCGTTCGGCTTCGCGGCGCTGGGTGTTGTCGGCAATGATGCCCAGGTAGCCGCGCACCTGCTGGTGGCTGTCGAGGACTTCCGAGATGCTGAGGCTGGCCGGAAAGATGCTGCCGTCGCGACGGCGCATGTTCATCTCGCGGGCGCTGTCGCTGCCGGCGCCGACCGCGCTGGCGATGGCCGCAAAGCCGCGGGCCTGGCGGGCCAGGGTCCAGTGGGCGACGTCTTCGGCGGTGTGGAAGATGAGCGGTGTCTGGCGGCCGATGAGTTCGTCGGCGCGGTAGCCGAAGAGGCGTTCGGCGGCCGGGTTGAAGACGCGGATGACGCCCGCCGAGTCGGTGTAGACGATGGCGTACTCGGCGCAGTCGAGGATCGCCCGCTGCAGCGTGGTGGTTTCGCGGAGCAGGCTTTCGGAGCGGGTGTGCTTGGCGACTTCGCTTTCGAGCAGGCGGTTGGTTTCGCCGAGGGCCTTGACGTATTGCTCGAGGGCGGTGTTGGCGTCGCCGAGGGCCAGGGTCTTGTCGTCCACCTGGCGCCGGATGGCGTCGGCGCGGGTTTGCAGCACGTACAGGACGAGGGCCGCCAGCGCGCCCAGGGCCAGGCCGGAGAACAGCTGGCCGCCGGCTTCCTGGCGCGGCAGGCGGAGGTCGGCCGAGCTGCCGGTGGCGATCACCAGCCAGCGCCGGTCGGCCATCTCGAGGTGATCGGCGAAGGCGCCGTCGCCGAGGTGGAAGTCGGCGCTGCGGTAGACCACGTGGCCGGGGTCGGCGCTGTCGACGATCTCGATCGCCAGGCGCCGGTTGAGGTCGGGGTCGATGGCGGGCTGCAGGGCCGCGTCGAGCATGGCTTCGACGGGCAGTTCGATGAAAAACAGTTCGCCGCTTGCCGCGGCGTCGTCACGGCTGATGGGGCCGACGATCAGGATCGTGTTGCGCGAGCGGCCGTCGGCGGCCAGCACGGGGAACGGGGCGCTGACCAGGCTGCGGCGGGCGCCGGCAGCGGCGCGCAGGGTGTCGCGGATCATGCTGCGGTGGGCGGGATCGGGAAAGTCGGCGCTGTCTGGCAGCGGCTGCCCGGCGCCGGACGGCCGGGGGCCGGCGGCAGCGGTGATGAGCGCTTCGCCGGCGTCGAGGCGGAGGATGCCGAGGCGCTGGATTTCCGGGTGGCGGGCGAGCAGCGGGGCGACGATGTCGCCAAAACGGGCGCGCGCCTCGGCGGGGACGAAGGCGAGCTGGCGGCGCAGGATGTCGACGTGGCGGACGAGGTTGTCGCTGCGGTCGCGGAGGTGGGCGATCTGTTCGGCGGCCGCGAACTGGAACTGACGATGGGCGACTTCGTCGTCTTCGCGCAGCGTGCGTTGGTAGGTGCTGACCGTCAGCCCCAGTACGGCGACGAACACCAGTGCGGCGAGCCCGTAGCGGCGTAGTGCGGCGACAGCCGGAGGGGGGAGCATCGGGCCTCCTGTCGGTTGGGATCGGCGTGTGCCGGCTCCAGTCCGGCCCGACTTTAACGGATGCGCACCGGCTTTCTTGAGGCGGCCCCGCGCCGCCGCGGCGTCAGTTGCCGAACACCTGCCGGCGCCGTTCGGCGTCCCGTTCGGCGTCGGGCTCGGCGTCGGCGAAGCGCTGGGCGATGGCCTGGAAGTCGGCCTGCAGTTCGAGGAAGGCGTCGATGATCTGCGGATCGAAGTGGCTGCCGCTGCCGTCACGCAGGATTTCGACGGCTTCGGCATGGCTGTGGGCGGCTTTGTAGACCCGCTTGCTGATCAGCGCGTCGTAGACGTCGGCGACGGCCATCAGGCGCGCCGACAGGGGAATGCGCTCGCCGGCGAGGCCGAGAGGGTAGCCCGAGCCGTTCCATTTTTCCTGGTGCGAGTAGGCGATCTCCTTGGCGAAGCGCAGGAAGCTGGCCGAGACGCCGAACAGGGTTTCGGCCTTGCTGATGGCGTCGCGGCCGAGGGTGGTGTGGGTCTGCATCACCGCAAATTCGGCGGGGTCGAGCTTGCCCGGCTTGAGCAGGATGCGGTCGGGGATGCCGACCTTGCCGATGTCGTGCAGCGGGGCCGACTTGTACATCAGGTCGATGTTCTCGTCGGTGAGCTCGGCGTCGTACGGCGGTTTGCCCTGCAGGTGGCGGGCCAGGGTGCGCAGGTAGAGCTGGGTGCGGCGGATGTGGTTGCCGGTTTCGTTGTCGCGGGTTTCGGCGAGGGACGCCATGGCGACGATGGTGGCGTCCTGGATCAGCGACAGCTCGCGCGTGCGGCGGGTGACTTCGTGTTCGAGATAGCTGTTGCGGTCGCGCAGGAAATCGCTGGCGGCTTTCAGCGTGAGATGGTTGCGGATGCGGGTGAGGACCAGCGGCGGGCTGATCGGCTTGGTGATGTAGTCGACGGCGCCGGCGTCGAAGCCGAGCTGTTCGTCGAGTTCGTCGTTGCGGATGGTCAGGAAGATCACCGGGATGTTGGCGGTGACCGGATTCTGCATGAGCCGGCGGCACACTTCGTAGCCGTCGAGGTCGGGCATCGTGACGTCGAGGAGGATCAGGTCGGGCAGCGGGCGGCTGTTGGCCAGCTGCAGCGCGCGGCTGCCGTTGGTGGCGATGCGGGTGCGGAAGTCGGCCCGGTGGAGGCAGTCGACTATCGGTTCGATGGAATCCGGCGCGTCGTCGACGACGAGGACGAGCGGGCGGTGGCTGTCGATGGCTTGCATCACGCGTGTTCTCCGGGCGGGGCCTGGTGCCTGTCGTCGAGGGCCAGGCGCAGGCAGGCTAACGCTTCATCATAATCGTAGTGCTGCAGGGCGTTGGAGATTTCTGCGGTCTTGGCGACGCCGATGCGGGTCGCGAGGTCGGCGCGGATGCGGCGGAAGGCCGCCGGGGCGGCGCCGTCGGCGCTTTCGGTGAGTGTCATCAGCGCGGCGATGGCGGCGTCGAGTTCGGCCGCGCCGAGGGGCGGCGGCGCGGGGTCTGCGTCGGCGGCGGGCAGGGCGCCGGCGAGCATGCCGGTGAGGGTCGCGAGTTCGTCGGCGAGGCGGGCCTGCAGCGGCGCGACGGTGGCGGCGTCGGCATCCTCGCGCAGCGCCGCTTCGAGGGCCTGGGCGGCGTCGCGCAGGGCGTTGGCACCGAGGTTGGCGGCGGTTCCGCGCAGGGTGTGGGCGAGGCGTCCGGCTTCGCGCAGGTCGCCGGCGGCCAGGGCGTCGTCGATGCGCCGGGTGCCGTCGGCCTGGCTGGCGGCGAAGCGGCGCAGCAGCCGGATGTAGGCGGCGGGCTCGTGGCTGACGCGGCGCAGCGCGCCGGCGACGTCG
>SSSX01000621.1 GCA_015657735.1 Zoogloeaceae bacterium | reverse complement strand
AGGTCAGCGGACAACACACGGCGGTGACTCAAGTCGACAATGACGGCTTCGCCAGCGGATGGTTTCCAGTTCTCGGCATCACCAGTCTGCAAACTTTCGAGCGGCTTGTAGCCAACAAGGCGCAGCAACTGCCCTCGAATATCTTCCAGCCAGGGCTGAGTCTGACGGTGTTCCCGAACTAGGTCCACCAGCGGCCCCTCATTGATCGCGATACAGAACGGGCGTTTCTCGTCTCGCGCAAGTTGCCAGCGCGCGGCGATATCCGCTGAAGTCAGTTCGCTTGCATCGGTGACCACTTCGGCCCCCTTCAATTCCTTCCTCATGAGAAGAATCGCATGGGTCTTGCCGTCGCCAGCGTTGCCAGTAATGACCACCGAACCGCCGTTGCGGACTACCTTGCGTACAACCTCCTCAAGATTGGTCTTGATATTCAACTCTTTTAACCGAGTGAGGCTGACGTGATCGCTGAACGCGCTCTCGTTTCGGTACAGCAGCCGAATAAACTGTAGCCGTTCGTCGGTCATGATTTCGGTCTGCATGTCGATCCTCTCTCCTTTGACTGTTCTGAACGGCAGTTGACCTTGCGGTGCAGAATCGGCCGGTCGCTCGGGTATCAATCGTGAAACACGCTCGGTCAGTGGCGTCGACTTGGCGACTCCCTCCAGGGATGGGAGGTGATCGAGGCGAGAAGCAAGCCATCGCTGAATCCAGTAACTGCCGATGCTCTGCTCAGCACCAGCCTCGGATGGGTCAATGGCGTAGGTAGGCTCTTCGTCGATGCCCAGCAGCACACGAGGAAGGTTTTTGACCAGGGGGACACCGTAGATGATGCGTGGTGAACCATGCTGCAGTAGATTGGTTTGATTCAGTCCAAGCCCTGTAAATCCTTCGCGCAATTGCCGAAGTTTCGGGCTTTGACCTTCACCAAACACAAAATTGACATTGCGAAAACCGACGGATGCCTCCGCAATCGCGGCTAGGCCGAGTTCGGTTTCAGCCGATAGATTTGGGGAGCCAAAGCCTTCGGTTCGTCCAAGTTGGGTATATTCAATACTCGACGATTGGCCAGGGACAGTCCCGGGGGGTAACTTCACCCGGTTGTATTGCGACGAGTGGTCCGTATAAAGGCTGGTCGTACCAAGAAAAGCCAGATGCGGTTCTTTGCTGATGGGGCGTCCGGCCATCTGGCTGGCAATGATGCTCACCATGCCCTCGTAGCGCTCGCGGTAGTCGTTTACGACACGAGGACTCATCATCATGAGGCAGACGAGTTTTCCACCCAGCAAATGGTTGTACGGCGCTACCGCGCCGCACACGGTCAGTTCCATCATGCTGGTTGCGGAATAGCGTTTCTTGATTTGCTTCAGGGCTACATTCAGTGCCCAGGTTCCGTAGTCGGTT
>SSSX01000620.1 GCA_015657735.1 Zoogloeaceae bacterium | reverse complement strand
CGGCACGTCGGTCACCGACGACACCGGCTGCGGCTCACCGCCGAATGTGCCCTGCAGTTTTTCGAAGGAACGCCGGGCCTGATGCACATCCAGCTCGTGGAAGCGCGGCGCACCGACGCGATAGACCATTGCAATCAGGGCCTGGGCCTGAGGATCGAGAGCCATGAAAAAACCATCCGGGAACGACAGGATCAATCGGGCCAAATGTGCCGCGAAAACGGGAGATCAGCTTTTTTGCTGGAACTTTCAGCCCTTGATTTTAACAGCAGTCCGACACACTGCCCACCCAACCCGATATTCGACACCCACCCGCGCCCCGGAAGCGAGGGCCACCATACTGATCGACCGAATTTCAGCCTGATGAAGGCATTCAGTATGGCCAAGTGTTCATCGCCGAGCCAAACAGCCCGGTATTAGCGGCTCCGAAGAGCCGCCCATTCCGAAAGATGGATTACTTGGCATCCCGCGGATGGTAGTGCTTTGTCTTGTCATTGGCAGGATTCTTCCTGGCCGGAGCGGCAGGCTTTTCGCTCGGAGGCGCCCCGGTCTTTTCCTGCACATGCGAGTGCGGCTTCATAGCGTGCGCGGGAGCCGCCTTTTCCGCCTTCATTTCAGTGGCCGGAGCAGCCTTTTCGTCGGCGTGTACCACAGCGGCCAGAGCAGTAATGGTAGCCAGAACGGCAGCGGAAAACAGGACTTGCAGTTTCATGGCCATACTCCTCAAAGGTTGCAACAGGGTCGTCGTGTTCAGACGATTCCAGTCTACGCCTTTGAAACCGTCAGGCTGGTGACGACTAGATTACCTTTTTGTCAGGTCCGCTCTCCTGCAAGATTTTCCAGGATAGGGCAATCCGGCCGCTCGTCGCCATGACAGCAACTGACGAGGTGGGCCAGGGCGTATTTCATCGACTGCAGTTCCGCCAGCTTTCTGTCCAGGAAATCCAGGTGCTGCCTGGCTAACGCCTTGACCTCGCGACTTGGACGTGTCCGGTCTTGCCAAAGGCCAACCAGGCCACGAATTTCCTCAATCGAAAACCCCAGGTCGCGCGAACGCCGGATGAACTGCAAGGTTCGCACATCCTTGTCGCCATACTGACGATAGCCGGCATCGCTTCGGCTTGCCGGAGGCAACAACCCAACACTCTCGTAATGCCGGATCATCTTGGCCGACACACCTGACGCCTTGGCGGCTTGCCCGATATTCATATCGCGCTCCTCTCGATGCTCATTCGGTCGCCGCCCCGCGCCACCGGCGCAGCAGTAATGCGTTGGTGACCACACTAACACTGCTGAAGGCCATCGCGGCACCAGCGACGACCGGATTCAACATACCCAGCGCTGCAAGAGGAATGCCCAGCACGTTGTAGGCAAAAGCCCAGAATAGACCCTGCTTGATTTTGCGGTAAGTCCGACGCGAAACGTCAAAGGCGTCGGCAACCAAGCGTGGGTCGCCCCGCATCAGCGTGATGCCCGCTGCCTCCATGGCCACGTCGGTACCCGTCGACATGCTCAGCCCGACATCGGCAGCCACCAAGCCCGGGGCATCATTCAGCCCATCGCCTACCATGGCAACCCTATGCCCCTGGCTGCGAAGCTCGTCGACGATATTTGCCTTGTCACCCGGCAGCAATTCGGCGCGCACCTCGTCTATGCCCAGTTCCTTTGCCACGACATCGGCACTTCCCTGGTTGTCGCCGGTCAGCATGACGGTCTTGATGCCCAATTCGCGCAGTCGGCTGACAGCCCGATAAGAGGACGGTTTGATGGTGTCGCCGAAGGCAAGAAGCCCAATTAATTCAGATGAGGAATCGCGCTGGCGTAGCAGCCACGATATGGTCTTCCCCTCGCTTTCAAGCGCGGCGGCACGGACGCCCAGCTGTCCCGGATCGACATGGTGCTCCTGCATCAGCCGGGTGCTCCCCAAGAGCACCCATTGCCCATTCACCCGAGCCTGGATGCCTCGCCCGGGCAAGGCTTTGGCTTCACTGACCGCCGATACGGCAATTTCGAGTTCCCGGACCTTTTCCAGAACGGCGTGGGCCAATGGATGCTCGCTGGTTTTCTGAAGCGCGCCGGCAATCCGCAGCACCTCGTCGGTCGAGACGCCCGGCGTGGGCTCAATGCTGACCAGCGAGGGCTTCCCTTCGGTGAGGGTGCCGGTTTTGTCGAAGGCAACGGCGGTTACCGAGTGCGCGATTTCAAGGGCTTCGGCATCCTTGATGAGAATGCCGTGGCGAGCGGCAACCCCGGTACCGGCCATGATGGCCGTTGGTGTGGCCAAGCCCAAGGCGCATGGGCAGGCGATGACGAGGACCGCGACCGCGTTGATTAATGCCTCTTCCCAATTCCCGACGTACGCCATCCAGCCAGCAAAAGTGAGCAGTGCAACAACCAATACCGCGGGGACGAATACAGCACTGACCTGATCCACAATGCGCTGGACAGGTGCCTTGGCGGCCTGGGCGGATTCGACCATACGAATGATGCGGGCGAGCGTTGTCTCTGCACCGACCGCACCAGTCCGGATATGCAACAGGCCTTCACCGTTGACCGCCCCACCCGTGACCTTGTCGCCGACGTTCTTCGCCACAGGCAGGCTCTCGCCGGTGATAAGCGCTTCATCGGCATGGCTTTGCCCACTGACGACTTCGCCATCCACCGAGATGCGTTCGCCGGGACGGACCACAACGAGATCGCCAATCGCAATCTGCTCAACCGGGATTGAAACTTCATGGCCGTCAACCAGGACACGCGCGATGGTCGGGCGGAGGGCGTTCAGGGCCCGGATGGCATCGGCGGTCTGTCGTTTTGCTCTAGCCTCCAGCCACTTGCCCAGCAGAACCAGTGTGATAACGGCCGCCGAGGCTTCAAAGTAGAGATGATGAGGATGCCCGCCTGCGCTCCGCGTGAGCTGATAAACCGATAGACCGTATGCGGCGCTGGTACCGAGGGAAACCAGCAAATCCATATTGCCAGCGCGTGCCTTGACCGCCTTCCACCCGGCCCGATAGAAGCGCCAGCCCAGCCAGAATTGAACCGGTGTCGCCAATGCCAATTGCACCCAGCCGTCGAGCATCCAATCGACGCCGACGAGTTGGAGCAGCATCGGAGCTACCAAAGGGAGCGTCAGTAATGCGCTGACGGCGACGGGCCACCACTCGGGGATAAATCGCGGGGCCGTTTCCGGTTGTAGCGCGGCCAGCGGCTTCGCGGTGTAACCCGCTTTTCCGATGGCCGTCGCCAACGTGGCAAACGTAACGCTGGACAGCACCTCGACCGTTGCCTTTTCCGTTGCCAGATTCACCGAGGCATTCAGTACCCCTGGCACCTTGAGCAAGGCTTTTTCGACCCGCCCGACACATGAGGCGCAACTCATCCCGTCAATCTGCAGCTCGACGGATTGAGTCCTCACTTCGTATCCAGCCTTGCGAACGGCTTCGGCCAGCTCACCAGCGTCGATTTCTGGCATCGCTTTCAAGGATGCCTCCTCCATCGCCAGATTGACGCTGACCTCAGTCACACCGGTGAGTCGCCTGAGCGCCTTTTCAACACGGGAAACACAGGATGCACAACTCATCCCAGCGATACCAAGTTTGAACTCAAGCGCAGAACCAGAAACAGACAAGGGGGCCATTTGAATCTCCTGTGGGTTTGCCATTGAACCCATCATGGAGCTTCCAACAGTGGGAAGGTCAAGGACCGCCGAGCAACTTTTTTTGAGGTATGTCGCTTAGAACGCCATAGCATCTGATGCTAGTCGCTTCGCTGCTGCCCCTTCCCTCCCGGCCACCAAGCCGGGACATGTTCCATATATTGCCTGTAGCGCTCCCCAAACTCTGCCAGAGCACTCCGTTCCTCTTGACGGGCCAAGCGCACATAGGTCACGACAAGAATCGGAAACATCAAGACAGTGATGATGGTTGGCCATTGCAGCAGGAACCCGAACATGACCAGGATAAAGGCTGCATATTGGGGATGCCTGATTCGGCCGTACGGTCCCGTGCACGCAAGCTCTCCCTTGCGTTGAGCGTTATACAACACCGGCCATGCCTTCGAGAGCAGCCAGAACCCACCGAGAATCAATACATTCGAAAGAATGTGGAACGGTCCGAAATGTGGATTGACTTTCCAGCCAAGCAGCATCTCGGGCAGATGACCTGCGTCATGGGACAACCAGTTGATGCCCGGAAAATTCTTGGTCAGCCAGCCCGACAACAGATAAATGGTTAGCGGAAAGCCATACATCTCGGAGAACAAGGCCACGACAAATGCTGAGAATAACCCGAGCGTTCGCCAGTCCCGCCTGGACTGCGGCTTGAAAAAACTGGCAGCAAAGAGGATGAAGAATAGCGAATTGATGATGACCAGTGACCAAAGGCCATAGTCGCTTGCCTCGGTTGTCATTTCCTTTCTCCCTCATCGTGCTCGCGGTGGTGTCCATGTCCGTGGTGCATGAACAGGTGCATCAACGGGCACGCCAGCAGGAGTAGATATGGAAGCGCGCCGAGGAAATGAGCCCGGTGCTCAGTCAGGAGATAGAAGAGCGCAATGGCGGCGAAAACCCTCCACGCCCAGTTTGAGCGCCTTGCGTGATGATGCTCAGGCGCATCGTTGCGACTTTCGATATTGCTCATGATGCCTGCTCCCGAATCTACCGAACATGAGAGGGTGGCCTGCTGCAACATGGGGACGGCTGGCTTGCCAGATTCCCGAGCTCGTTATGCTCAACAAAACGCCATATGCTCCGCCTCAAGGAGTGCGGCCACACAACTCATGCACTACGCAACCTTAATGAATTGCCGACCACGCTGACCGACGACAGGCTCATTGCGGCCGCGGCAATCATCGGCGACAGGACCAGGCCGAAAAATGGATACAGCAGGCCGGCCGCGATGGGAATGCCGAGCGCGTTGTAGGCGAACGCAAACCAAAGGTTTTGGCGCATGTTGCGCACCGTGGCCCGGGATAGCGCTTGAGCTCGGGCGATGCCGCGCAAGTCCCCTTTGACCAGGGTTACCTGGGCGCTATTCATGGCGACGTCGGTTCCGGTTCCCATGGCGACGCCGACATCGGCACGCGCCAAGGCTGGCGCATCGTTGATACCGTCGCCGGCCATGGCGACGACCCGCCCTTCCGCCTGAAGCCGTTCGACAAGGGCCAACTTATCAGCCGGCTTCACTTCGCCATGGACCTCGTCGATGCCCAGTCGCTGGCCGACCGCCTTGGCGGTCAGTTCTCCGTCACCCGTCGCCATCACTACGCGAATGTCTGCATCGCGGAGCGTTTTGAGCGCTTCAGGGGTGCTCGACTTGATCGGGTCCGATACAGCCAACAAGCCCATCAGCAATCCATCCGCAGCCAGATACATCACACTGGCGCCTGTCCGCTTGCGCTCCTCTGCCTGACCGGCAAGAGGGCTCAGGTCGATGCCCTCCTGAACCAGAAGGGTCGCGTTTCCCAAGGCAAGGCGCCGGCCGCCAACTTGCCCATGCACCCCGATACCGCTTGAGGATTCGAAGCTCTCTGCCTTCTCGAGCAGCAGGTTTTTCGCCTTGGCGGCACGCACAATGGCCTCGGCCAATGGATGCTCGCTCCCTTGGTCGAGGCTTGCCGCCAGGCGCAGGACTTCATCTGGCGCGACACCGCTGATGGGTATGACCTGCTCGAATGCTGGGTGGCCCTCGGTCAGCGTTCCGGTCTTGTCGACGATGAGGGTGTCGATTTCCCGCAGGCGCTCAATGGCCGCGGCATCCCGAAAGAGAATCCCCTGGGTCGCGGCCTTGCCGGTGGCCACCATGATGGCCATCGGCGTTGCCAGACCCAGCGCACACGGGCAGGCAATGATGAGGACCGATACGGCGCTGATGAGGCCGAACAGCCAGCCACGCTCGCCGCCGAAGAATCCCCAGCCGAAGAAGCTCAGGAGCGCGATGGCGACCACGGCAACCACGAAATAGCCGGCCACGACGTCCGCCAGGCGCTGCATCGGCGCCTTCGAACGCTGCGCCTGGGCCACCATCTGGACGATTTGGGCCAGCACGGTGTGCGAACCTACGCTCTCGGAGCGAATTACCAGGCTCCCTGAGCCATTCAGGGTGGCGCCAATCACCTTGGCCTGAGCTTTTTTGCCGACCGGTATGGGCTCACCGGTCAGCATCGATTCATCGACCGTGCTTTGCCCTTCGACCACCACGCCATCGACCGGAACCTTTTCCCCCGGCCTCACGCGCAGCAGGTCGCCCACATGGACGTGATTCAACGGCACATCCTCTTCGGCGCCGTCGGCGTTGATACGCCGGGCTGTCTTGGGGGCCAGGCCCAGCAAGGACTTGATGGCGGCCGAAGTTTGCGAGCGTGCCCGGAGCTCCAGCATCTGCCCCAGAAGGGTCAACGAAATGATGACCGCTGCCGCCTCGAAATAGACGCCGATACGCCCGTGCGCCTCGAAGGATGCAGGAAATAGCCCCGGGGCCACGGCCGCCACCAGGCTGTAGAGAAACGCCGCGCCCGTACCGATGCTGATGAGCGTCCACATGTTGGGACTGCGGCTGACGAGGGACTGCCAGCCGCGGACAAAGAACGGGGCCCCCGCCCAGAGAACGACGGGCGCACTTAATACCAGCTCAAGCCATGTCCGGTTCGCTGCAGAGAGGCTTTCGAGGTAGTGACCCGCCATCGCCAGCACGACCACGACCATAGTTAAAGGCAAGCTTCCCCAGAAGCGGCGGCGGAAGTCCAGATATTCCGAGTTGTCCTCGCTGACCTCAAGGTCAGGAACAGTCGGCTCCAGAGCCATGCCGCACTTCGGGCAGCTGCCGGGCCCGAATTGGCGCACCTCCGGGTGCATCGGGCAGGTGTATTCCCGCTGCTGCTCCTCATCGGAGACTGGTTGAGGTTCCGGCTTGGGCTCCACGTAGAGTGCCGGGTCCGCCTCAAATTTTGCCTTGCACTTGGCACTGCAAAAGCGATGGGTGACACCATTCAGGACGGTTTCATGAGGGGATTCTGGCTTGACCGCCATCCCGCATACGGGGTCAATGAACATGACCATGGTCATCCTCCTTCACGTTGATGCGTGCACTACTTCAAGATTCCAGGTTTCTGGAAAGCCGCCATTGCTTTACCAGCGCGTAGATGGCGGGGATGACGGCCAGCGTTAGTACCGTCGAGGAAATCATCCCGCCGACCATCGGCGCGGCAATCCGGCTCATGACTTCGGACCCCGTCCCGGTGCCCCACATGATGGGCAGCAGGCCGGCCATGATGGCCACCACGGTCATCATCTTCGGCCTGACCCGCTCGACGGCGCCTTCCATGATGGCTTCGTAGAGGT